>NZ_JBEEQE010000005.1:0-226205 GCF_040137805.1 Pseudarthrobacter sp. B907
CAAAGACAATCTGTCTCACAACAGGCTGACAGAGAGGGGCTCCGGGGTGCGCCGGTCCGAATCCGGCGCGGAACGTGGCAGGGGGTGCTGTAGTGGCCGGGCCGGCGTCGGGGCCAGGCGGTGGCCACGTGGGCTGCGAATTGGACATGCGCTGCGGAGCCGGAGTTGCGCTACGAAATCGGACGCGTACTACGCGGGCCCTGGGTGCGCCGGTCCGAATCCGGCGCGGCAACGGACACCAGGCGGCTCCGGGGTGCGCCGGTCCGAATCCGGCGCGAAACGTGGCAGGGGGTGCTGTAGTGGCCGGGCCGGCGTCGGGGCCAGGCGGTGGCCACGTGGGCTGCGAATTGGAAATGCGCTGCGGAGCCGGAGTTGCGCTACGGAATCGGACGCGGGCTACGCGGGCCCGGGGTGCGCCGGTCCGAATCCGGCGCGGAAACGGACACCAGGCGGCTCCGGGGTGCGCCGGGCCGAATCCGGCGCGGAACGTGGCAGGGGGTACTGTAGTGGCCGGGCCGGCGTCGGAGCCAGACGGTGGCCACGTGGGCTGCGAATTGGACATGCGCTGCGGAGCCGGAGGTGCGCTACGGAAGCGGACGCGGGCTGCGCGGGCCCGGGGTGCGCCGGGCCGAATCCGGCGCGGAAACGGACACTAGGCGGCTCCGGGGTGCGCCTTTCCGGAATCGGTGCGGAGACGTGGCCCGGGTGCCGCAGAGCGTTCGGTGAGAATAACGCAGAGGGCGACGGAGGCAGGTGCTTGCGAAAGCGCCGTTGTTGCGTGAGGAACGAGCGCAGGCGCCGAGCAAGTGGCTGTCTCCGGAGCCACGGCCGACATCACGCCCGCCGCGGCCGACACCAACACACCGGGCACGCAGAAGGGCCGCCACCGGTGCGGTGACGGCCCTTCAGGACTGCCATGGACGGCGGACGAACTAGTCGACGGTGTCGGCCAGGGTGCCCAGGTACAGCTGGATGACCTTGGGGTCCTTCATGAGTTCCCGTCCGGTGCCCGTGTACGCGTCCTTGCCCTGGTCCAGGACGTAGCCGCGGTCGCAGATTTGCAGGCAGCGGCGTGCGTTCTGTTCCACCATGATGACGGAGACGCCGGCCCGGTTGATCTCGTGCACCCGCAGGAAGGTCTCGTCCTGCTTGACGGGGGAGAGGCCGGCGGAAGGCTCATCGAGCAGCAGCACGGCCGGATCCATCATCAGGGCCCGCCCCATGGCGACCATCTGGCGTTCGCCGCCCGAGAGCGAACCGGCGCGCTGGGCACGCCGCTTGGCCAGTTCCGGGAACAGCTCAGCAACAAAGTCGAACCGTTCGGCGAAGTCCTTCGGCCGCTGGAACATGCCCATCTGCAGGTTCTCTTCGATGGTCAGGGCCGCGAACACGTTGTTGGTCTGCGGAACGAAGCCCACACCCCGGCTGACCAGTTTGTTGGCTTTCAGCCCGGTGATGTCCTGGCCGCGGACCACCACGGAGCCGGAGTGGACCTTGACGAGGCCAAACATCGCCTTCAGCAGGGTCGACTTGCCGGCGCCGTTGGGGCCGATGATGCCGATCAGTTCACCCTTGCGGGCCTCTATGCTGCAGCCGTTGAGGATGTTCACGCCGGGGATGTAGCCGGCTACCAGGTCGGTGACCTTAACAACCGAGTCGCCGTCGTAGGTGTTCTTGGCGGCTGCTGCCGCGCTGGTGGCGCTCATTCTGTGTCCTTCTCTGTCCGGGTCGGCTCGCCGCGGGTGGGCTCCTCGGCGCTGCGCCTGCCGTGCGGTGCCCCGTTGGCGGTGTCGGGCTCTGCCGCCTCCGTCACGAGGACATCGGTGGAGATCAGGCCGGCGTTCTCGGTGCCGACAATCGATTCCTCGTCGGCCTCAAGTTCGGCTGCCAACTCCTTGATGCCTTCCGAATCGCCCAGGTCGACGTCGTGGTGGGCGCCCAGGTAGGCGTCGATCACGGCCGGGTTCTTCATGACCTCGGCGGGCGGGCCCTCGGCGACGATCTTGCCCTCGGCCATCACCACCACCCAGTCGGCGATGTGGCGGACCATGTGCATGTCGTGCTCGACGAACAGCACGGTCATGCCCTCGGCCTTGAGGTTCTTGATGTGGTCCAGCAGGGACTGGGTCAGCGCCGGGTTGACGCCGGCCATCGGTTCGTCCAGCATCACGAGCTTCGGACGCACCATCAGCGAGCGGGCCATCTCCAGGAGTTTCCGCTGGCCGCCGGAGAGGGACGCGGCATAGTCGTCCTTCTTGGCGTCGAGCTTGAACTTCTCAAGCAGCACGTTGGCTTCTGCGGTGATCTTCTTCTCCTGGCCGCCCCAGATTCCCTTGAACAGGGCCTTGGAGAGCTTCTCGCCGGACTGGTCGGACGCACCGAGGCGCATGTTCTCCATCACGGTGAGCTTGCCCATGACCTTGGTCAGCTGGAAGGTGCGGACCATGCCCATGCGCGCCACCTTGTAGGAGGACACGCCGGCCAGGCTGTTGCCCTCGAACTGCCACTTGCCCGAATTCGGGGTGTCGAAGCCGGTCAGCAGGTTGAACAGGGTGGTTTTGCCGGCGCCGTTGGGGCCGATCAGGGCCGTGATTTTGTGCCGCGGGATCTCGAGGTACTCGACGTCGACGGCGTTGATGCCGCCGAAGCTGCGGGTCACGTTTTCCGCCACCACGATCGGGTCGCGCTTTTTGCAGCCGGGAGCGATCTCGCCGGCGGCGATGGGACGGTTGTCCGTCATGTAGTCGATGGTCTCGGCGTCGCCGGTGGTCCCGGCGGCCGCCTTGGATTCTTCGCTGTGCATGCTCATGCGAACGCCAGCTCCTTCTTGTTGCCGAAGACGCCCTGGGGCCTGAAGATCATCAGCAGCATCAGCGCGATGCCGACCAGGATGTAGCGCAGCTGGCCGGCCTGGACCGTGTTCAGCCACGTGACGGCGCCCGATTCGATCAGGCCGTACAGCACGCCCTGCGTCAGAGACAGCACCACCCAGAAGATCATCGCGCCGACGACGGGCCCGAGCACGGTGCCGAGTCCGCCGAGCAGCAGGCAGGTGTACAGGAAGAACGTCAGCTCCGTACCGTAGTTGGCCGGCTGCACCGCACCGCGGGGGAGCGTGAACACCATGCCCGCGAGGGCACCAAGCACGCCGCCGATCACGAGGGCCTGCATCTTGTACGAGTACACGTTCTTGCCGAGCGAGCGGACCGCGTTCTCGTCCTCGCGGATGCCCTTGAGGACGCGGCCCCACGGGCTGCGCATCAGCAGCCAGACCAGCACGCAGCAGACGATCACCAGGCCCCAGCCGACGATCCGGATGAAGAAGTCACGGTTGTTCATGCCGAAGTAGGACCCCGCGGGGAACGGGTTCATCGCGTAGAAGTCGCCCTCGAAGGCGGCCAGGCCGTTGGCCGAACCGGTCACCGAGGTGAGCTGGTTCGTGGTGACGATGTAGCGGACAATTTCCGCGGCCGCGATCGTCACGATGGCCAGATAGTCGGCCCGCAGCCGGAGGGTGGGGATGCCGAGCAGCAGGGCAAAGATGGCCGAGCAGACGACGGCGATCAGCAGGCCCACGAAGAACGGCACGTGGAAGGTCAGGGTGGAGATGGCGAAGCCGTAGGCCCCCACCGCCATAAAGCCGGCCTGGCCGAAGTTCAGCAGGCCGGAGTAGCCGAAGTGGACCGCCAGGCCGAGGGCAGCAAGCGCGTACGCCGCCGTCGTCGGGCTGAACAGTTCACCGGCAGCGCTGGAAAGAATAAATCCGAAGTCCATGTCTGTCTCCTAACCCACGCGCTCGCGGCGGCCCAGGATGCCCTGAGGCCGGAACAAGAGGACAACGATCATAATGAACAGTGCTCCCACATATTTGAGATCGGCGGCGAGGCCGAACACGGTGGTCAGCTCCACAAAGATGCCGACGATGATGGATCCGAACAGGGCGCCCCAGACCGTGCCGAGGCCGCCGAGGGTCACGCCGGCGAAGATCAGCAGCAGGATCTGCGAACCCATGTCGAAGGTGACGCCGGGACGGTAGTAGGCCCAGAGGATGCCGCCGAGGGAGGCGAGCATGCCGCCGGTGACCCAGACGATCCGGATGACCGAGTCGACGTCGATGCCGGAGGCGGCCGCGAGGGCAGGGTTGTCGGCCACCGCGCGGGTGGCCTTGCCCAGCCGGGTCTTGAGCAGCACAACGCCGAGGACGGCAATGACCACCACGCTGATAAGCAGGGACCAGAGGTTGTTGGGCGAGATGGAGACCGGCCCGATCTGGATTTCCGCGCTCTGGGCGAAGGGCAGCTGCTGGGTGGCGCCGCCGAAGTAGAACTGGATCACGTAGCGCACCGCGAGGGCGAGGCCGATGCTGACGATCATCATCGGGACCAGGCCGGTGCCGCGGCGCCGCAGCGGTTTCCACAGGCCCGCGTCCTGGACGTAGCCGAAGAGGCCGCCGCCGAGGAGCGCCAGGATGATCGAGAGCCAGAACGGCAGGTTCATGGCATTGAAGCCGAAGACCAGGACGGCGCCGAGGGTGACCATCTCGCCGTGGGCGAAGTTGGTCAGCCCGGTGGTGCCGAAGATCAGGGACAGGCCCACCGACGCGAGGGCGAGCAGCAGACCGAAGCTCAGTCCGGCCACCAGGCGGTTAAGCAGATTCTGGCCGAAATCCTGCTGCTGGATGACGATGCCCTTGCCGAAAGCGAAGATCACCGAGAGGTTGGAGGTCTGGCTGAAGGTGACCTTGCGGGGGTTTTCCTGGCCCTCGGCGAGCTTGATGCCCTCCGGAAGCGTCTTGACGTCCAGTTCCACCTCATAGGTTCCCTGGGTGGGGACGCCGATGTTCCAGGAGCCATTGGCGCCCGATTTGGCTGTTCCCTTGAAATCGCCGCTCTTGGCGGTGATGGTGACACCGGCGAGCGGGGCGCGGTCGTCGCCGCGCAGGAAGCCGCTGATGCTGTTCTGGAACGTGGTGCTCGACGGGGATGGTGTCGGCGACGGGGTCGTGGCCTGCGATGCCGGGGCGACGATCAACAGGAGGGCGGCCACGGCGGCGAAAACGGCCCCCACAGCTTTCATGATCCTGCCGCGCCGTCTCTGCGACAGGCCTCTCGGTGTGCTTCTCAAATTGAAAACCTCCACATGGGGGTGGTCTGGGTTGCGCCGTTGCAACCGCTGCGAACGTTCAGGGGACGACGGCGGGGCAGATACTGCGATGCGATGGAGCCGGTAAAGCCTGTGACCTTCGTCACCCTGTTGGCCCAATGTTACAGCCCGGCCGGGGCTTCCAATGCCGCCGCGAGCAGGCAGAACGTCGCGATCGCGTAACAACCGTGAAGCCGGCCACGCAGGTTGGTTTAGTCGGGCTAAAGAAAACTTTTGTTGATCCGGTGGATTCCTAAACAGTCGCGGGCCGGCCGCGCAGTGGCCGCGCCCCGGACCGGGTGAGCGCCCAAGGTTTACCCAAGTTGGCCCGGGGTAAGGTTCGTGCAACGGCGTCCCGCGGGGCGCCCGTCCTCAGGTTGGTGCTGTGGTGTGATCCCAATGCGTATGTCGGAGGGACGACCGGTGAAACGGTGGTCCAGATACCTAGCCGCCGGCGCAGCCGCGCTGGCGCTTCTGCTTGTGCCGGCGCTCGTGTCGGGTCCGTCCACCGCCGGGGCGCAGGCGTGCGTCAGCGGGACAGCGCCGGCCGTGGACCCCTACCCCGGCACCACGGCAGTGGCAGCAAACTTCGAGACGGGCTCCCTGGACGGGCGGCTGCAACTGTCCACGGCAGGCACCGGAGCCGCGTCCCTGTCCTCTGCCGCCGCCCACTCCGGTACCTGCTCCATCCGGCTCCACACCACCACGGACCCGGAATCCCTCGCGAAAGCGAGCGTGGGCCTCGGCGCCGGGACGCGCGAAATCTACGCCGACGGCTGGTTCAACATCGCCACCGAGGGCCCCGTCGGCAACAACGTCCCGTACATGCGGATTTTCTCCGGCGGCGTCCGGATCATGGATGTCTTTCGGCAGAACGTCTCGCACGAGCTCGTGCTGCGGACCACGACGCCGCAGGGATTCGCGTACACCAGCCTGGCGCCGAACGTGCGAAACGGGATCTGGCACCGTCTGGTGATGCACGTGGTCCCCAACGGTCCCGCGACCGGCGTTCAGATCTGGTGGGACGGCCGGTCCGTCTTCGACTCCAACACCATCAACATCGTTGCCACCACGGCCGACACGGTGCAGCTGGGGTCCGAACATGACCAGCAAAAGGGTGACATCTACGTCGACGACCTGGTGGTCAACGGCGGCACGGGCGTCCCGGGGCCGATCCCCGGGGTCCTGCCCGTGCCGAAGCCCGGCATCCTGAAACGGCCCGGCGAGGTGGACAGCGGCACGGATTCCGAGTTCCTGGCCCAGGGCCGCGCAGGCCGGGCCGGTCCGGCAGATCACGCCTGAGCCGGCCCGGCAGATCACGGTTGTGTTGCGGCCGGACCCCGGCGGGAACTATCCCTGCCCACCGGGCGTGCGAATTGGTAGCGTGAAGCGTACCGATCTTCACGAGCTCTCATCACCTACCCCCTTAACCTGGAGGACACCAGCAATGGCACTTGGCGGAAACCCGATCTTCAACGGAAAGAACTTCCGTGGAGCCACCCAGGCACCGCCTGCCCCGCAGGCCCCCTACGGACAGGGCTACGGCCAGAACGCCTACGGCCAGGGCTACGGCCAGGCTCCGTACGGCCAGAACGGCTACGGCCAGGCCCAGGCCGGCTGGAACCCTGCGCAGCAGGCGATGAGCAACGACCAGCTGCAGGACATGTACAACCGCCCCGCCGCGGGACCGGCCGACAGTGGCCGCATGACCTTCGACGACGTCATCATGAAGACCGCGGCCTGCCTCGGCGCCGTGATTGCCGGCGCGGCCGTCACCCTCGTGGTGGCCCAGGGCCTGGCCTCCATGCTGATGATCGTCGGCGCGCTGGGCGGCTTCGTCCTGGCCCTCGTCAACACCTTCAAGAAGCAGCCCTCCCCGGCGCTGATCCTGGCCTACGCCGCGCTCGAAGGCCTGTTCCTCGGCGGCCTGACCCGGATCCTCGACGGGATGTTCCCCGGCGTCGGACTGCAGGCCGTCATCGGCACCCTCTCCGTCTTCGCCGTGACCCTGGTGCTGTTCAAGAGCGGCAAGGTCCGCGCCACGCCGAAGGCCATGCGCTTCTTTATGATCGCAATGATCGGCTACGCCGTCTTCGCGCTCATCAACATGGTCATGATGTGGACCGGGGCGGTCGACTCGCCGTTCGGCCTGCGCACCAGCTTCCACATCTTCGGCATCCCGCTGGGCGTCTTCATCGGCCTGCTCGCGATCGGCCTGGCCGCGTTCTCCCTGATCATGGACTTCACCAGCATCGAGGCCGGCGTCCGCGCCGGCGCCCCGCAGCGCTTCTCCTGGACCGCGGCGTTCGGCCTCACCGTCACCCTGGTGTGGCTCTACGTTGAGATCATCCGCCTGCTGGCCATCCTCCGCGGCGACGACTAGCAGCCGCAAGCAGCAACCGCACGCTAAGAAGCGCGTCCCGCCGGGAAGGCGGGGCCCCCTTTGTCGTTGCCGTGCCTTAGCTGAGGCGTTCCAGGATGACCGCCATGCCCTGGCCGCCGCCCACGCACAGGGTGGCCAGGCCCAGGCTGCCGTCGCGTTCGCGCAAGCCGTTGAGCAGGGTGGTGGTCATCCGGGCGCCGGTCATGCCGAACGGGTGCCCCAGGGCGATCGCGCCGCCGTGGACGTTCAGCCGCTCCGGGTCGATCCCCAGTTCCCGCGCGCTCGCCACCACCTGCACCGCGAAGGCCTCGTTGAGTTCCACCAGGTCGATGTCGCCGATGGTGAGGCCTGCACGCGTCAGCGCCCGCCGGGTCGCCTCGACCGGGCCCATGCCCATCAGTTCGGGGGACAGGGCGCTGACGCCGGTGGCGACGATGCGGGCCAGAGGTTCCAGCCCCAGCTCCTTCGCCCGGGCATCGCTCATCACCACGACGGTGGCCGCGCCGTCGTTGAGCGGGCAGGCGTTGCCGGCGGTCACGGTGCCCTCGCTCCGGAAGACCGGCTGCAGGGCGCTCACCGCGTCCAGGGTGACGCCGGACCGGGGGGAATCGTCCCGGTCAATGACGGTGCCGTCGCGGCGTGTGTACGGGGTGATCTCCCGGCCGAAGAACCCGGAAGCGAGGGCCGCCTCCGCCCGGTTCTGGCTCTGCACCGCCCAGGCGTCCTGTTCCGCGCGGCCGATGCCGTAACTGGTGGCGACGTTTTCGGCGGTCTGGCCCATCGAGATGTAGATGTCCGGCATCCGGCCGCCCAGCCGCGGGTCGGTCCAGGGGGTGTTGGACGCGGCCCGGGCCGCGGTGCGCTGCCGGGCCGGCTCGAACAGGGGGTTGTGGGTGCCGGCGTCGGTCTCCCCGGCCCCGGCCCAGTCCCGGTACCGCGAGACCGCTTCCACCCCGGCAGCGACGAAGGCTTCGCCCTCGCCGGCCTTGATCGCGTGGAACGCCATCCGCAGGGTCTGCAGGCTGGAGGCGCAGAAGCGGTTAATGGTCGCGGCGGGCACGTTGTCGAGCCCGGCCAGGATGGTGACCACCCGGGCCATGTTGGACCCGGCCTCGCCGCTGGGCTCGGCGCAGCCCAGGTAGAGGTCGTCGAGGCCGCGGCTCTCGTCGTTCGGGTCGAAGGCGGGGATCTTCGCGAGGGCGGCGGCCACCATGGCGGCGGCCAGGTCGTCGGGGCGTTCGTCCTTCAGCGATCCCTTGAAGGCGCGGCCGATCGGGCTTCGGGCGGTGGCAACGATGACAGCTTCAGGCATGCGCCCAGCCTACGCCGGGGCGCCCCGGTTGGTCAGGCCGGGACGGGTCAGGCCGGCACGGGTCAGGCCGGCACGGGTCAGTCCAGCCGGCGGGCGCCCGCCGCGGGGCGCACCGGGAATATCTCCGGCGCCGCGTAGCCTGCCCGGGCGAAGGCGCTTCCGACGGCGGCCCGCAGCCCATCCTCCGCGTCCGCCGGGGCAAGGGCGATCGCGCAGCCGCCGAAGCCGCCGCCGGTCATCCGGGCACCGATCGCGCCGGCGGTGCGGGCCGTGTCCACCGCCAGGTCCAGCTCCGGGCAGGAGATCTCAAAATCGTCCCGCATCGAGGCGTGGGAAGCGTCCAGCAGCGGCCCGATCGCCCGCGGCCCGGGGCCCTCGAGCAGCTCCACGGTCCGCAGCACCCGGTCGTTCTCGGTGACCACATGCCGGACCCTGCGGAATGTCTCCGCATCCAGCAGGCCGGCAGCCTCCTCGAGGTCCCCGACCCCCACATCGCGCAGGGCCCGGACGCCGAGCACGTCCGCGCCCAGCTCGCAGGACGCCCGCCGGGCAGCGTAGCCGCCGGCGGCGTGGGAATGCGAGACCCTGGTGTCGATCACCAGGAGCACCAGGGACGCGCCGTCGGCGTCGAACGGCACCAGCCGGACGGCCTGGTCGCGGCAGTCGAGGAACACGGCCTGGCCCGCCGCGCCCCGGAGCGAGGCCGACTGGTCCATGATCCCGGTGGGGGCGCCGACGAAGTCGTTCTCCGCGCGCTGGGTGGCCAGCACCATGTCCTGGACGCTGAGACCCGCGCCGGTCAGCTCGTTGAGGGCCAGGATGACGGCGCACTCGATGGCGTGCGAGGAGGACAGGCCTGCCCCGCGCGGCACGTCCGAGTCGAGCAGCAGGTCAAGGCCCGGGACGGTGACGCCGCGCTGCTGCAGGGCCCACAGCACACCGAGCGGATATTTGGTCCAGCCCTTGGCCGCGGCGGGGTCCAGCGCGGCGGCGTCCGCCGTCGTCAGGCCCTGGTTTCCGAAGGTGGACAGCATCCGCACGGCGGAATCGGGCCGGAGCCGGACGGCCACCCTCGCGGCCCGGTCGATGGCGAACGGCAGCACATAGCCCTCGTTGTAATCGGTGTGCTCACCGATCAGGTTGACCCGGCCCGGGGCCTGCCAGATGCCGTCGGGGGCGGCCCCGAAGGCGGCCTCGAACCTCGAACGGAGTTCCTTGGTGCCCAGCGGGACGCTCATCGTGTGCTGCCTTCCGTGCCGGCGTCGCGGAGCCGGGCAGCGACGGCCTCCGGGGTGGTGTCGTTGATAAAGGCCCCCATGGCCGCCTCGGAGCCGGCCAGGTACTTCAGCTTGTCCGCGGCCCGGCGCGGGGAGGTCAGCTGCAGGTGCAGGTACCCGGCCGGGCGCAGCAACCCGTCCAGCGGCGCCTGCTGCCAGGCGGCGATGTACGGCGTGGGGCTGGGGTAGAGGGCATCGAGGCGCCGCAGCAGGTCCGGGTACAGCCGGGCGAGTTCGTCCTTCTCGCCGCCGTCGAGGCCCGCAAGGTCAGCCACCTGCCGGTGCGGGACCAGGTGCACCTCCAGCGGCCAGCGGGCGGCGAAGGGCACGTAGGCGCTGAAGTGCCTGCCCTCGAACACCATCCGGCTGCCGTCGGTCCGTTCCGCGCGCAGCAGCGAGCCGGTCAGGGTGTCCCGGCCGCCGGCGTCGTCGTAATACTTCCTGGCCGCCGCGGCCAGCACGGCGGCGCGCGGCGGAACGAACGGGTAGGCGTAGATCTGGCCGTGCGGGTGGTGCAGCGTGACGCCGATCTCCGCGCCGCGGTTCTCGAACGGGAACACCTGGCGGATTCCGGGCAGCGCGTTGAGCGCCGCGGTGCGGGCGGCCCAGGCCTCCACCACGGTGCGGGCCCGGACCTCGCTGAGGCGGCCGAAGGATCCGGTGTGGTCCTGCGTGAAGGACACCACCTCGCAACGGCCGTACGCCGGCACGCTGGTGCCCCACGCCGGCTGCCCCGGGAGCTGGCCGACGTCGGGCCCCAGGGACGGGAAGCGGTTCTCAAACACGACGACGTCGTAGTCCGGCGCCGGGACCTCGGTAGGATTCTCCGGGGTGCTGGGGCAAAGCGGGCACTCATCGGCCGGCGGAAGGTGCGTCCGGGACTGGCGGTGCGCGGCGATGGCCACCCATTCGCCGGTGAGGGCGTCGAAGCGCAGCTCGCCGGCGGCACTGCGGCCCCCGGGAGCCCGAAGGTCCGCGAACGCCGGCCGCGGGCGGCCCCGCCGCCGGGCGTCCGTCTCCCCGGCGCCGCCGTCGGGGGCGTCATCGAAGTAGAAGAGGTCCCGGCCGTCGGCGAGGGTGGCCTGGGTCATGCTGTGGGCGCGCATTCCCTCATTCGATCAGACTTCGCGAGCTTCCGGCAAAGCCCCGCCGTGTACGGCCGGCGGCCCGGTTCGGTACCGTGGTGCCCATGGACCGCACCGCATCCCACGCCTCCCCGTCCGACGCCTCCGCCCGGCGCTACGCGAGCGGCCGGCAGTATGAGCTGCGCCGCGGCGACGCCCTGGCGGTCGTGACCGAGCTGGCGGCCGGGCTGCGGCTCTACACCCGGGCCGGGGTCCAGCTGACGGAGAGCTACGGGGACGACGAGATCTCTCCGGGCGCCGCCGGGATCACCCTGGCGCCGTGGGCGAACCGCGTGGAGGACGGCCTCTGGTACCTCGACGGGAAGAAACAGCAGCTCGACATCACCGAGGTCTCCCGCAACAACGCCAGCCACGGACTGCTGCGCAACGCCTCCTACGACCTCGTGGACGAGTCCGAGTTTTCGGTGACCCTGGAAGCCGCCGTGTTCCCGCAGCACGGCTACCCGTTCCTGCTCCGGCACCGGGTGAGCTACGAACTGGACGAGGGGCTGGGGCTCACCGTCCGGCAGACGCTGGTCAACGACTCCCAGGCGCCGGCGCCGTTTGTCCTGGGCGCCCACCCCTACCTGCGCCTCGGCGAAGTCCCGGCCGAAGACCTCACCGTGACCGTCGGCGGCCGGACCCGGCTGGTGACGGACGAGCGTCTGATCCCACGCAGCACGGAGCCGGTGGACGGCGGCTTCGACCTCCGCGCCGGCCGCCCGGTCGACGGCGCCACCCTGGACTGCGCGTACACCGATCTGGACTTCGACGGCGGCGTGGCCCGCAGCACCCTGCACGCGCCCGACGGCCGCAGCGTGAGCCTCTGGCAGGACGCGCACTGCAGCTACGTCCACGTCTTTATCACCGACACGTTCCCCGGCCGCACCCGGGCCGTGGCGCTGGAGCCGATGACCGGTCCTGCCAACGCCTTCAACAGCGGTGACGGCCTGAACTGGCTGCCGCCGGGGGAGTCCTTCACCATGAGCTGGGGAATCACCGCCGCGCTTGGGGCCTAGCCGGGTTCGCCCTGCCCGTTTCACTTCCGCGCCGCACTGGGGAATTATGGGGCTATGACGCCAGCTGAGGACGCCGCCCGCCGTACCGACTCCGAATTCCCCGATCCCGAGCTCCCCGGGTACGCCGCCCCCGGACTCTCCGCCCCGGCCCCGGCCGCAGCGGGGAGCGGACCGGTGCCCGCCGGCGGTGTGCCCGGCGCTGTGCCCGGAGCCGCCCCCCGGCCCCGGACCGACCGGCAGCTGGACGAGGACATTCCCTACGGCGTGCGGATCGCTGCGTCCTGGGCCTGGCGGATCGGGCTCATCCTGGTGGTGGCGGGGTTGCTTGTCTGGCTGCTGAGTAAGATCAGCTTCCTCATCATCCCGGTAATGGTCGCCGCCCTGCTGGCCGGACTGCTTAGCCCCGTGACCCGCTGGCTGCGCAGGCGCCGGATTCCTAATGGCGCCGCGGTCGCCATCACCCTGCTCGGCTTCGTCGGCCTTATTGCCGGTGCGCTTGCCCTCGTCGGCCGACAGCTCACCGCCGGCTTTGGCGAACTTTGGGGGCAAGCGCTCGCCGGCGTGCAGCAGGTCCAGAACTGGCTCGCCGAGGGTCCACTGCACCTGACGGCCGCCCAGATCGACACCTACATCCAAGATGCTACCGCCGCGTTGCAGAAGAACAGCAGCAGCATCCTCAGCGGGGCGCTGACCTTCGGCAGCACCGCCGGGCACTTCGCCGCAGGGCTCCTGATCGCCTTGTTCGTCACGATCTTCTTCCTGCTTGAAGGCGAACGGATCTGGGGCTTCCTGGTCCGGCTGATGCCCCGGAAGGCACGCCCGGCCGTGAACGGCGCCGGACGGCGCGGCTGGACCTCAATGGTCAGCTACACCAGGATCCAGATGTTCGTGGCCTTTGTGGACGCCCTCGGGATCGGCGTCGGCGCCGCTATCATTGGCGTTCCGCTGGCCCTGCCGCTCGGTGTGCTGGTGTTCATCGGCTCGTTCATCCCCTTGGTCGGCGCCCTGGTCACCGGCGCGATCGCCGTGCTGCTGGCCCTCGTGGCCAACGGCCTGGTCAACGCGCTCATCATGGTGGGCATTGTCCTGCTGGTCCAGCAGCTGGAAGGCCATATCCTGCAGCCCCTCGTGATGGGAAAGGCCGTCTCGCTGCATCCGGTGGCCGTCATCCTGTCCGTGGCCGCAGGCTCCTACCTGGCCGGGATCCCGGGCGCCCTGTTCTCCGTGCCGATCCTCGCCGTAGCAAACTCGGCCGTTCGGTACATTGCGGGCAGAACGTGGGAACATGATGAAGAGCTGGCCGCCGCGAGCCCGCAGGGATCCCCTGCACTTGCCGGCGCCGGCGAGGACCCGAGCTTCAGGGAGGTCCGCCTCCCTGGCGCCGACGCCGGAACCCCCAAAGGAGACTAGTTCGTGAATACCCTCGAGAGCCTGCCCGTCACGCTGGACGATGTCCTGGAGGCGCAGAAGCTGCTCGACGGGATTATTACGCGGACCCCGGTGGAATCCTCCCGCGCCCTCGGCGGCCTCGCCGGCGGCGAGGTCTACTTCAAATGCGAGAACCTCCAGCGGGCCGGCTCCTTCAAGGTCCGCGGCGCCTACGTCCGGATGGCCAAGCTCTCCGCCGAGGAAAAGAAGCGCGGCGTCGTGGCGGCCTCCGCCGGCAACCACGCCCAGGGCGTCGCCGTCGCGGCGAAAGCCCTCGGCATCAAGGCCCGGATCTACATGCCGCTGGGCGTCGCCCTGCCCAAGCTGGCGGCGACCCGCAGTCACGGCGCCGAGGTGGTGCTGCACGGCCACAACGTCGACGAGGCGCTTGCCGAGGCCAAACGCTACGCCGACGAAACGGGCGCCGTGTTCGTCCACCCCTTCGATGACGTCGACGTCGTCGCCGGCCAGGGCACCGTGGGCCTGGAAATCCTCGAACAGATCCCGCACGTGGACACCATCCTGATGGGCGTCGGCGGCGGCGGGCTGCTGGCCGGCGTCGCCGTCGCGGTCAAGGCGCGGGCCAAGGAACTCGGCCGGAACATCCGGATCATCGGCGTCCAGGCCGAAAACGCCGCCGCCTACCCGCCCTCCCTCGCCGCGGACGCGCTGGTGCCGCTCAAGCGCGTCTCCACCATGGCCGACGGCATCGCCGTGGGCCGGCCCGGGCAGCTGCCGTTCAGCATCATCCGCGAGCTCGTCGACGACGTCGTTACGGTCAGCGAGGACGCGCTGGCCCGGGCGCTGATTTTCCTGCTTGAACGGGCCAAGATGGTGGTCGAACCGGCCGGTGCCGTGGGCGTGGCCGCCCTGATGGAAGGCAAGATCGAGAACCCCGGCACCACCGCCGTGGTGCTCTCCGGCGGCAACATCGACCCGATGCTGATGCTCAAAGTCATCCAGCGCGGCCTCTCCGCCGCCGGACGCTACATGACGGTACGGATGATGCTCGATGACCGGCCGGGCTCACTCGCCACCATTGCCCGGATCATCGCCGAGAACGACGCCAACGTCACCGGCCTGGACCACACCCGGGTGGGCGGCTCGATCAGCATGGGCGACGTCTCCATCACGGTCAACCTGGAAACCAAGGGCCACGAGCACTGCGAACAGGTCCTCGGGGCGCTCCGGGCCGAAGGTTTCCAGCCCATCGTGGTGCACTAGGCGGCTGTGGTGCTCGAGGCGTCCAAGGGGGAGCGGCGCGATGACACGCCCGCGGTCCGGGCCCGGCGGGGCCTGCAGGTGGTGGGCTCGTTTGTGCTGCTGCTCTACGCGATCGAGCTCCTCAACACCCTGATGCTGCACTCCCTCAACCGCACCTTCGGGCTGCGTCCGCGCACCCCCGACGGGCTGCTGGACATCCTGACGTTTCCGCTGCTGCACGCCAACCTCGCGCACCTGCTCTCCAACACCCTGCCGCTGATCATCTTCGGGTTCCTGGTGTTCCTGTCCGGCGCGCGGGTCTTTGCCACGGCACTGGCCTCCAGCTGGCTTGGCTCAGGCGTGGCGGTGTGGCTGATCGGCGGCTTCAACATCACGGTGGGGGCGTCCGGGCTGGTCTTCGGGCTCTTCGCGTTCCTGCTGGTGCGCGGCTTTTTCAACAGGCACTGGGGGCAAATCCTGCTCTCCGTCGTCCTCTTCCTGGTCTACGGCGGCATCCTGTTCGGGGTGCTGCCCACCGTGGCGGGGTACGTCTCCTGGCAGGCGCACCTGGGCGGGGCCGCCGGCGGCGTGGTGGCGGCCCTGCTGCTGAGCCGGCGCCGGCCGGCGTGACCCCCGCTTAAGCGCCGACGCCGGCCCTCCCGCTGCGGGGAGGACCGGCGTCGTGGGCTGGTGTGCCTAGCCGACGTACGGCTTGGCGGAGATGATCTCCACCGTGATGTCCTTGCCGTTCGGGGCGGTGTAGCTGAGCTTGTCGCCCTCCTTGTGGCCGACGATGGCCGAACCCAGCGGCGACTTCTCGCTGAAGACGTCCAAGTCGGAGTCGCCGGCGATTTCGCGGGAGCCGAGCAGGAACGTCTCTTCGTCCCCGGCGATCTTCGCGACCACGATCATGCCCGGCTCGACGATGCCGTCGTCGGCCGCGGCTTCGCCCACGTGCGCGTCGCGGAGCAGCACGGTGAGCTGGCGGATGCGGGCTTCGATCTTGCCCTGCTCCTCCTTGGCCGCGTGGTAGCCGCCGTTCTCCTTGAGGTCGCCTTCCTGGCGGGCAGCTTCGATCTTCTGAACGATGTCTGCACGGCCGGGGCCGGAGAGGTGGTCCAGCTCAGCCTTCAGGCGGTCAAAAGCTTCCTGGGTGAGCCAAGCTGCAGTTGCGCTGTTGGTGGTCGACACGGACTTCTCCTTTTGATGGTCAAACAAGCTGGTCAAACAAGCAAAGACCCCGCCACGGTGGCCACTTATGGATCTCAGTAACCAGCTCAGCGGGGCAGAGGTATTGATCCATTGTAGTCAATGCTGTGGATAAACCCAAGAACCACTGCGGTGCAGCTCACACCGTGTTACGCGCCGCCGCCCCCGGCCGGCGGGCGGACTACTTGGCGGCGTCCGGGATCCAGCAGTTGTCGACGACGGCGGAGACGGCCTGCGATTCGGTGCGCACGCTTACCCGGTGCACCGTGGTGCGGCCGCCGTCGGCGCCCGCGTCCGCGGCGTTGGGACCGACGTCGACGACCTTCCAGCCCACCACGGCGAACTTCGAGTCCAGGGCCTTGACGGCGCACTTCGCCGCCGTCCCCGGATTCTTCGTGACCTGGAAATCGATCTCGGCCAGGGTGGCGTCGGGGGTGCTGTAGCCGATGTCCTTGAAGCCGACCGACTCGGTGGCCGCTGACGTCGAGATCCAGGCCATCACCCCGATCCCGGCGGCCAGGGCGACGATCAGGAGGTTCCGCCTGGCCTTGCCGCCCAGGGCACGCTTTTGGCCGCCGTAACGATTGGCTAGGCTGGTAGGTGCCGGCGCGGGCGCGGCAGGCTGCTCCTCGGAAGTCACCAGTCCAGTTTAGTGTGGATCGGGCCGGGGAAAGTCCGCAGCCGCTTCAGGCCCGGCACCGAACCCGCAGAAGAAAGAGGAGCCGTCCGACGATGACAGCGTCCCCCAGCCAGCCGGCCCCGCTCCGGCTGCTAGCCGTCCACGCGCACCCCGACGACGAGTCCAGCAAGGGCGCCGCGACGATGGCCATGTACGCGGCCTCCGGCGTCGACGTCATGGTGGCCACCTGCACCGACGGTTCGCGCGGCGACATCCAGAACCCGGCCATGGAGAGCGCTCCGCACCCCAAACGGGACATGGCCGGTGCGCGCCGGCTGGAGATGGACAACGCGGCCCGGGTCCTGGGGATCCGCCAGCGCTGGCTGGGCTTCGTCGACTCGGGCCTGCCGGAGGGCGACCCGCTGCCGCCGCTGCCGGCCGGTTCCTTCGCCACCCTGCCGCTGGAGCGGGCGGCCGCACCGCTGGTCCGGCTGGTCCGTGAGTTCAAGCCGCAGGTCATCCTCAGCTACGACGAGAACGGCGGCTACCCCCACCCGGACCACATCATGGCGCACCGCGTCGCGCTCGAGGCCTTCGAAGCCGCCGGCGACCCGGCGCGGTACCCCGGAACGGGCGAAGCCTGGGCCCCGGCCAAGCTCTACTACGACCGCGCCTTCAGCCCGGAACGCTTCCGGGCCCTGCACTACGCCCTGGAGGAAGCCGGGCTGCAGTCGCCGTACGCCGAACGGCTCGCGGCCTGGCTGGAGGCCGACGCGGAGGGTCACACCCCGCCGGCGCCCACCCACCCCACCACCACCCAGATCGAGTGCGGGGACTACTTCGAGGCCCGCGATGACGCCCTCCGTGCGCACCGGACCCAGATCGACCCGGAGGGCTTCTTCTTCGCCGTCTCGCCCGCGATGCAGCGGCAGACCTGGCCGTGGGAGGACTACTCCCTGATCCAGTCCCGGGTCCCCGCCGACGTGCCCGAAACAGACTTCTTCGCCGGGCTAAGATAGATCCAGCAGGGACTTCTATGCCGCGTAGAAATGCGGCGGGGAAGTTCCGCGAAAGACGTTCCCCACAGAAGGTTTCCACCGTGCATTCCTTGCTCACCGCCCTGGCGACATCCCCGTCGCCCGCACCGTCGCCGTCGTTGCGCCCCGGGCTCGACCAGGACCAGGTCACCCCGGGACTGCTGGGCTTCCTGCTGACCGCCTTCATTGTGGTGCTCACGGCACTGCTGATTGTGGACATGGTGCGCCGGATCCGCCGGGTCCGGTACCGCGCCCAGGTGGAGGAAGAACGAGCCGCGGCGGAGGAAGCCGCACAGCCTGGCGCCGCCCGGCCCGAGGGCATCCAGCCCGCTACGGGCAGCGACGGCGCGGACACCCGCCCGGAGGCCAACGGTGACGCCGGACCCGGGAACCGCTGAACGCGGCTCCTCCGCCGACTGGCCCGGGGCGGCCAACACCCTGGGCGGGGAACCCTCTGCCTACCTCCGCCAGCACGCCGGCAACCCCGTGCACTGGCGCCCCTTCGGCGATGAAGCCTTCGCCTTCGCCGCGGCCCGCGACGTGCCCGTGTTCCTCTCGATCGGCTACGCTGCCTGCCACTGGTGCCACGTGATGGCCCGCGAGTCCTTCGAAGACCGGGACACCGCCGACTTCCTGAACGCCAACTTCGTCCCCGTAAAGGTGGACCGCGAGGAACGCCCCGACGTCGACGCCGTCTACATGGCCGCCACGCAGGCCATCAGCGGCGAGGGCGGCTGGCCGATGTCCGTCTTCCTGCTGCCCGACGGCCGGGCCTTCCACGCCGGCACCTACTATCCGCCCCGGCCCATGCCCGGCCGGCCCTCCTTCCGCCAGGTGCTCGAGGCCGTCCGGGAGGCCTGGCTGGAACGCCGCAGCGCCGTCGAACAGAACGCCGACACGCTGGCACGCGGCATCGCCGCCGCACAGGCAAGCGCCGCCGTCCGGCTCGACGCGCCCGCGCCGGACCTGGACCCGGAGCTGCTCTCCGAATCGGTCCGCACCCTCGCGCGCGCCGAGGACGACGCCGGCGGCTTCGGCGCCGCCCCGAAATTCCCGCCGTCGGCGGTCCTGGAGTTCCTGATCCGGCACGCCGCGGTGGCGTCCGGGACGGCTGAGGCGGCCCGGGCCCTGGCCGGGCGCACGCTCGCCGCGATGGCGCGCTCGGCCCTGTTCGACCAGCTCGACGGCGGGTTCGCGCGCTACTCCGTGACCCGCGACTGGTCCGTGCCGCACTTTGAAAAAATGCTCTACGACAACGCACAGTTGCTGCGGGTCTACGTCCACTGGATCCGGCTCGGCGGCACCGCGGCGTACCCGGCCGGGGAGGCTGCCGCCGTCGCCGGCAGCACCGCGGACTGGATGCTCGCAGCCCTGGGCCTGGCCGGGGGACCGGACGGGGAAGGTCCCGCGGCGCTGGCCTCGTCCCTTGACGCGGACACCGTGGTGGACGGTGTGCACGCCGAGGGAGCCAGCTACCTCTGGACGGCCGGGGAGCTGGCCGCGCTGCTGGGCCCGGCGGACGGCGCCGCCGTCGCCCGGCTGATGCATGTCCGCGCGGCGGGGACGGTCTCAGCGGACGGGTCGCCGCTGCATCCCGGCCGGGCGCTGTCCGGGGCGGAGGATCAGCTGTGGCAGCGGGTGCGGCCGGTGCTGCGCGGCGCCCGTGCGGCGCGGCCGCAGCCTGCCCGGGACGAGAAGGTGGTGGCCGGCTGGAACGGCCTGGCCGTGGCCGCCCTGGCCGAGGCCGGCGCCGTGCTGGAGCGGCCGGAGCTGCTGGACGCCGCCGGACGGATCGCCGGCTACCTTGAGCGGGTGCACTGGACCCCCGGCCGCCGGGCGGAACCCGGCAGGCTGGTCCGCGTCTCCCACGGCGGGACGGCCGGCGGCATCGGCGGCCTGCTGGAGGACTACGCCTTCTGCGCCGAGGGCCTGTTCGCGCTCTACGCCGCCACCGGCCGGACCCGCTGGTACACCCTGGCCGAAGGCATCGTGGCGGCCGCCGGCACCCGGTTCGCTGCCGGCGGCACGCTGCGCGACGCGGCGGGCGAATCACCGCAGGTGCTCAACGCCCAGGGCGGCAGGGCCGGGATGGACCCGTTCGACAACGCCACCCCCAGCGGTGCGGCCGCGTATGCCGGGGCCCTGCTGACCTCGTCCGCGCTCTCCGGATCCGCCGAACACCGCGCCCTGGCCGGGAACATCCTGTCGCTGCTGCCGCCGCTGGCCGTGCGGGCGCCCCGGGTGGCCGGCTGGCTGCTCGCCACCGCGCAGGCCGCGCTGGCAGGCCCGCTGGAGGCCGCCGTCGTCGGGCCCGACACACCGCAGCGGGCCGCGCTGCACCGGACACTGCTGTCCTCGCCCAGCCCCGGACTCGCGATCGCGCTGCAGGACCCGGCGGGGGAGTCCGGCGCCGCCCGGGTGCCCCTGCTGCGGGGCCGGGAGGCCGCTCCGGGCGGGGCGCCGCAGGCCTTCCTGTGCCGGGGCATGGTCTGCCGGCTGCCGGCGCGTTCCACCGGGGAGCTCCGGGAACAACTGGCTAGCATGGCTGAATGAGCCGCCTCCGGCGGCGTGACCCCGGCGGACTGGCGGGCCGGCCGGGCTGAGCCGGGCTGAGCAGGCCGCCGTTGCCGGAGTTTCCCCACGTTTGGGGTGGGCGCCCGGCGTGTCGGGCCGAATCTCCGGTGGGTTCCGGCGTCGGGTCCTCATAAGTGGGGAGTATCCGTGCCGGTGCGGCAGGCGGCCTCAGCCCAGGACGGCGATCGCGATGCCGATGTAGTGCGCAGCGAAGGCAAAGACCGTGAAGGCGTGGAACAGCTCGTGGAAGCCGAAATGCTCGTAGCTGAAGTTCGGCTTCTTCAGGGCGTAGAAGACGGCGCCGGCAATATAGAGCGCTCCGCCGACGCAGATCAGCACCGCGGCGGGGATGCTGGCGGCGAAGAAGTCCGGCAGGTAGAACAAGGCGCCGCAGCCCAGGGCGATGTAGATCGGCACATAGAGCCAGCGCGGGGCATCGGTCCAAAGCAGCCGGAAGAGCACCCCCAGCACGGCGCCGGACCAAATCACCCACAGCAGCAGCACAGCCTTGGGCCGCTCCAGGAGCGCCCAGGCCAGCGGGGTGTAGCTGCCGGCGATCACCAGCATGATGTTGGTGTGGTCCAGCCGTTTCAGCACGATCTTCACCCGCGGGGACCAGTTCCCGCGGTGGTAGACGGCGCTGACACCGAAGAGCAGCACCCCCGTGAACGCATAGACCGCCGAGGCGATCTTCAGATCCGCGGTGGGGGCAAGCAGCACCAGCACCAGGCCGGCGGCAAACGCCAGCGGCGCGGTGACGGTGTGGATCCAGCCCCGCCACTTGGGCTTGATCATCAGCAGTTCGGCGATCCTCACGGCGGCGTCGTCCACTGGGCTGTTGCCGCGGGCCGTGGGGCCTGGTGCGCTGTGCGCGGACCGCTCGGATCCGGGCTCCGGACTGGTGCTCTCCATGCCGTAATAATAACCTACGGTCCAGTAAGTTACCCATCAGTAACAAGGGTTGTGGTGGAAAATGACGGCGGCGGCGTGCGCGGCACAGGCCGTCCGGCGGGTAGCCTAGGAATGCACTACCGTCAGACCCCAAGGAAGCCAGGTGAATCTCCGGATGGAACTGCCCGGGTTCATGTATGGCTTCTACGAGCGCAAACTCCAGCGTTCCCTCGACCCGGAGCGGATTCCGCGGCATATCGGGGTGATGGTTGACGGCAACCGGCGCTGGGCCAGGCAGTTCAACGCCCCCACAAGCCAGGGCCACCAGGCCGGCGCGGACAAGATCCACGAATTCCTCGGCTGGTGCCAGGAGCTCGGGGTCAAGGTGGTCACGCTCTACATGCTCTCCACCGACAACATGAACCGCTCCGGCGAGGAGCTGGACCTGCTGATGGGGATCATCGCCAACACCCTGGACCGCCTCGACGAGGACGTCGATATCTCGGTGCACGCCATGGGCGCGCCGGAGCTCCTGCCCGACTACCTCGCCGAACGGCTGAACAAGCTCACGGCCCGCACCCCGGCGCACGAGAAGATCCACGTCAACGTGGCCGTCGGCTACGGCGGGCGCCGGGAAATCGTCGACGCCGTCCGCGAACTGCTGCACGACGCCGTCGCCCGCGGCGCCGACATCGGCAAGCTGGCGGACGAACTCAGCGTCGACGACATCTCCCGGTTCCTCTACACCCGCGGCCAGCCCGACCCGGACCTGGTGATCCGCACCTCCGGGGAGCAGCGGCTCTCCGGGTTCCTGATGTGGCAGAGCGCCTACAGTGAGTTCTATTTCTGCGAGGCCCTCTGGCCGGCGTTCCGCAAGGTGGACTTCCTCCGCGCCCTGCGTGACTACGCCGGCAGGCAGCGCCGCTTCGGCGCCTGAACGGTTCACCCGCCCGTCACCTGATGTCCGCAAGAATCGCCGAAAAATAGTCCGGCAATCGACGCGCTGTGGACGTACGTTAATCCCATCAGCAGGCAAACCGCCGGCTGATCGGGGAGGCCAGTACATGGAGCGGAAGTTCGCACCGGATGTATGGGAGGCCGCGTCCGGCCTCACGGCCGAGCCGCCTCACCAATAACAATTCCGGGCCGGCGGCCCGGGGCTGGAGTCGATGTGGCTATTTCTGAAAAATTGCCCGGCGTCATTTCCGACCAGGGCAAGAAGGCTACCTCTCGCGCCAAGCGAGCCACGTCCATGACCGGCGCAGCGAATCCCGATGCTGCGGCCGGTCCTGCTGTTTCCGGGGAAGGAACAGCAGCGCAAGAAACCGCCCGAAGCTACGTGATCGACACCTCCGTGCTGCTCTCGGACCCGCGCGCGCTGCTGCGGTTCGCCGAGCACGAAGTCATCCTGCCGATCGTGGTCATCACCGAGCTTGAAAGCAAACGGCACGACCCGGAGCTGGGCTACTTCGCCCGCAAAGCGCTGCGGCTGCTCGATGACCTCCGCGTGGAGCACGGGGGCCTGGACCGCCCCATCCCGCTGGGCCACGACGGCGGCACCCTCATGGTGGAGATGAACCACATCTCCGCCGAGGTGCTGCCGGCCGGCTTCCGCGGCGGCGACAACGACAGCCGGATCCTCGCCGTCGCCAAGAACCTCGCCAACGAGGGCCGCGACGTGACAGTGGTGTCCAAGGACCTGCCGATGCGGGTCAAGGCCTCCGCCATGGGCCTGCTCGCCGACGAATACCGCAACGAGCTCGTCAAGGACTCGGGCTGGACCGGCATCGCCGAAATCGACGCCGCCGAGGACGAAGTGGCCACGCTCTACGGCCACGAGCCGGTTTTCATCCCGGCCGCGGCCGAGCTGCCGGTGAACACCGGGCTGGTCCTGCTGTCCAGCCGCGGTTCCGCTCTGGGCCGGGTCGGGGCCGACAAGCAGGTCCGCCTGGTGAAGGGGGACCGGGACGTGTTCGGCCTGCACGGACGCTCCGCCGAGCAGCGGCTGGCCATCGACCTGCTGATGGACCCGTCCGTGGGGATCGTCTCCCTCGGCGGCCGGGCCGGCACCGGCAAGTCCGCCCTGGCTCTCTGCGCGGGCCTCGAGGCCGTGCTGGAGCGCCGGGAGCACCGCAAGGTCATCGTGTTCCGGCCGCTCTACGCCGTCGGCGGCCAGGAACTCGGCTACCTGCCCGGCTCCGAGTCCGAGAAAATGAACCCGTGGGCGCAGGCCGTCTTCGACACCCTCGGTGCGCTGGTCAGCCAGGAAGTGGTGGAGGAAGTCATGGACCGCGGCATGCTCGAGGTCATGCCCCTGACGCACATCCGCGGCCGCTCCCTGCACGACGCGTTCGTGATCGTGGACGAGGCGCAGTCCCTCGAGAAGAACGTGCTGCTGACGGTCATGAGCCGGATCGGCCAGAACTCCAAGATCGTCCTGACCCACGACGTCGCCCAGCGCGACAACCTCCGGGTCGGACGGCACGACGGCGTCGCGGCCGTCGTCGAGACCCTCAAGGGCCATCCGCTATTTGGCCACATCACCCTGACCCGCTCCGAGCGCTCGCCGATTGCGGCCCTGGTGACGGACATGCTCGAGGGGGCTGAGATCTAAGGCTCGCCTGCTTTCTCGCCTTCCCGTGGGGGCCGTAGTTGGGTTTGCCGTGGTTGGGTTCGCCCCGCCACGGCCCTTTCGCCGTCGCTTAGACACGACGGTTGCCGCCCGCTGCGGTCGCTGGGCGACCTTCGGGGCAGCAAACGTCGCGATGCGCGACTACGCGAAAGGCCCGCGGCGCGGCGTGTGCATTCGTCACCTTCTCGAGCGGAGCCCGCGGCGCGGCGTGTGCGTACGTCACCTTCTCGAGCGGAGCCCGCGGTGCGGCGTTTGCGTTCGTCACCGCTTGAGGAGGAGCGCGGACCGGCGTGTGCGTTCGTCACCGCTTGAGGAGGAGCGCGGACCGGCGTGTGCGTTCGTCACCTTTTAGAGGCGGGACCCGCTGACCGGTTTGCTGAGCTGCCCACCTTGGCGGGGACGCGGTGGCCCGCGTAGGAGCGCATCCCCGACCAGAGCGGAGCGAAGGTCGCCCAGCGACCGCGCCGCAGCGACGGGAGGTGTCTAAGCGACGGCGGGGCGCCGTGGGCCCGCTTGCGGGGCCCTACAGGTCGATGCCCAGGTGCTTGGCGGTGGGTTCGTGGCCCTGGACTTCGAGGGTCCAGTCGGGGCGCTTGAAGGTGGCGGGGGTGAGCCGGACTTTTTGGACGTCCCGGAGCTGACCGCCCCAGTTGGCGCGGGTTGTGCCGTTGAGTTCGTAGCCGAGGGAGCGGGAGACGCCCAGGGATTGCTGGTTCCAGGCAGCGGCCTCGGATTCGGCGACCTCGGCTCCGAGCCAGTCGAAGGCGTAGAGGGCGACGGCGGCGCGCATCTCCTTGCCCAGCCCGCGGCCCTGCACGTCCCGGGTGAGCCAGGAGCCGGTGCTGACCGTCTTCAGGGTGGCGAAGTCCTTGGCCCCGACGTCCTGGCAGCCGATGAAGTCGCCGTCGTGCCAGATGCCCAGCAGCAGGGTCCAATCCTGCGGCGACATGGTGCCGCGGCAGCGCCAGTACCACTGCGCCATGTTCGGCCCGAGTTCGTCGGCCGGGGATTCCGCCCAGGGCCGGCTGAACGGGCTGCGTCCGGGTTCGTGGATGCCGCCCAGCGCCGCCTGCACCGCCGCCGGGATGTCCTCGTCGCGGATCGGCCGGAGCGTGAGGCGGGGCGTGGCCAGGGTGAGGCCGAAGGGCGGCCAGAAGCGGGCGAGGTCAGTCATCCGCGAAGCCTAGCAAAAACCGGTAGCATCCGAGGGTGATCCATCGTCTCGGTGACCTGGGGGGAGCGGCCCCGCTGGCCTTCTGGCTGGTGCTGCTGGCGTGCGCGTATTTCGCCGTGATGGCGGCGCGGCTGACCGTCATCGACATCCGGCACCACCTGCTGCCCAACCGGATCATCTTTCCCTCCTACGCGGTCGCGGGTGTGCTGCTGCTCGCCGGGGCCGCGGCGGGCGGCGGCGCCGGGCTGTTCGGTGTGCCCGGGCTCCGCGTGCTGGCCGGCGCCGCGGTGCTCTGGCTGTTCTACTTCCTGCTGCGCGCCGCCTACCCGCCGGGAATGGGCTTCGGCGACGTCAAGCTTGCGGGAGTGCTGGGCCTGTACCTCGGCTTCCTCGGCTGGGGCCACGTCTTCGCCGGAACGTTCGCGGCCTTCCTGTTGGGCGGGCTCTGGAGCGTGGCCCTGCTCCTGACTCGGCGCGGCACCCTGAAGTCAGACATCCCCTTCGGTCCCTTTATGCTGGCGGGGGCCGCGGCCGCGATGCTGCTGCTGCCGGCAGGCTAGGCTGGCGGCATGGCCACTCCGGACTTCATCCTGAAATTGCGCGAAAAGATCGGCCACGAGACGCTGTGGATTCCGGGCGCGCGGGCCGTGGTCTTCGACGACGCCGGCCGGGTCCTGCTCGGCCAGCGGGCGGACAACGGCCGGTGGGGGCTGATCACCGGCATCCTGGAACCGGGCGAGGACCCGGCGCCGGGCCTGCTCCGCGAAGTCCTGGAGGAAACGGGAGTGGTGGCCGTGGCGGAGCGGCTCGTTTCGGTGGACGCCGTCGGACCCACCACCTGCCCCAACGGCGACGTCTGCCACTTCCTGACCCTGGTCTTCCGCTGCCGGTACGTTTCGGGGAAGGCGCGCGTCAACGACGACGAATCCCTCGCCGTGGGCTGGTACCGGCCCGAGGAGTTTCCCGAACTGATGCCCGGTCACCTGGAGGCGATCGAGCGGGCGCGGGATCCGGAGGGTCCCGCGCACTTCCGCAGCTGAGCGTTCCGGCAATATTGTCGCAGCCCCGCCGTAGCCTTCTGCTATCCAGCCCTCCGCTGGAGACAGTGGGCCCGTGGGTACCCCTCCGGGCCGGAAATGGGGAAGCATGACAGATTCGGCACTGACGCACGTGTACGTCCTCCTGGACCGTTCCGGTTCCATGAGTTCCATCGCCGACGACACCGCGGGCGGCTTCGCGGCGTTCGTCCGCGAACAGCAGGTGGTGGCGGGCCGGTGCAAGCTCTCACTGGCCCAGTTCGATGACGTCTACGAACGGGTTTACGCCGCGGTGGACATCGAGGACGTCCCGCCGCTTGTCCTCCAGCCCCGCGGCAGCACCGCCCTGCACGACGCCATGGTCCGGCTGATCGGGGAGGCCGGCGCGGAACTGGCGGCGCTGCCCGAACCGGAGCGTCCGGGCACCGTGCTCGTGGCCGTGCTGACCGACGGGCATGAAAACGCCTCGCGCGAAGCCAGCGGCGCCATCGTCAAGGCCTTGGTTGAACGCCAGCAGCACCAGTACGGCTGGCAGTTCACCTACCTCGGAGCCAACCAGGACGCTGTCCTGACGGCGCACGGACTCGGCATCCGGGCCGAAGACGCCCTGACGTATGCGGCCGGCAACGTGGACGCTGCCTTCTCGGGCCAGTCCGCCAAGACCAGGCGGCTGCGCGAGGCTCGCATCGCCGGCGCCAGTCTGGCCGAGGCCGCGGCCCACTCTGCCTACACCGCTGAAGAGCGCCGTGCCGCCGGGGGAGAGGTGCCGCGCGAGTAAGCCGGGGCCGTGCCGGCTTTAAAGTACGACGGCGGCCGGCGCCTTTCCCGGGAAAGGTGCCGGCCGCCGTCGGACGCGGTGCCCGCAGCGGCGGGCGTGAAGGGCTAGGCCTTGTGCGGCGGCCGCGTCATGGACATGACGTCCAGGGCGGTGTCCAGCTGCTCTTCGGTCAGCTCGCCGCGCTCGAGGAAGCCCATCGCAACGACGGTCTCGCGGATGGTCAGGCCCTCGGCCACGGCCTTCTTGGCGATCTTGGCGGCGTTCTCGTAGCCGATGAACTTGTTCAGCGGCGTCACGATGGACGGCGAGGCCTCGGCGAGGAAGCGGGCGCGCTCGACGTTGGCGGTGATGCCGTCGATCATCTTGTCGGCCATCACGCGGCTCGTGTTCGCCAGCAGGCGGACGGATTCGAGCAGGTTGGCGGCCATGACGGGGATGCCGACGTTGAGCTCGAACGCGCCGTTGGTGCCGGACCAGGCGATGGCGGTGTCGTTGCCGATGACCTGGGCGCAGACCATGATGGAGGCTTCGCAGATGACCGGGTTGACCTTGCCGGGCATGATCGAGGAGCCCGGCTGCAGGTCCGGGATCGCGATTTCGCCGAGGCCGGTGTTGGGGCCGGAGCCCATCCAGCGCAGGTCGTTGTTGATCTTCATGAAGGAGATCGCGATGTTGCGCAGCTGGCTGGAAGCCTCGATCAGCCCGTCGCGGTTGGCCTGGGCCTCGAAGTGGTCGCGGGCCTCGGTCAGGGGCAGGCCGGAGTCCGCGGCGAGGAGCTCGATCACGCGCTCCGGGAAGCCGGCCGGGGTGTTGATGCCGGTGCCGACGGCGGTGCCGCCGAGCGGGACCTCGGCGACGCGGGGGAGGGAGGCGTTGATGCGCTCGATGCCGTAGCGGACCTGCGCGGCGTAGCCGCCGAACTCCTGGCCCAGGGTGACCGGGGTGGCGTCCATCAGGTGCGTGCGGCCGGACTTCACGACGTCCTTGAACTCGGCGGCCTTGCGCTCGAGCGACTCCGCGAGGTAGCCCAGGGCCGGGATCAGGTCGTTGATCAGGGCGGACGTGGCGGCCACGTGGACCGACGTCGGGAACACGTCGTTGGAGGACTGAGAGGCGTTGACGTGGTCGTTCGGGTGGACCACCTTCTCGCTGCCGGCGGCCTTGAGTGCGCGGGAGGCGAGCTCGGCCAGGACCTCGTTGGTGTTCATGTTCGAGGAGGTTCCGGATCCGGTCTGGAACACGTCGATCGGGAAGTCGCCGTCGTACTTGCCGGCGGCGACCTCGTCGGCGGCGTCGGCGATTGCCTGGGCCAGCTCGCCGTCGAGCACCCCCAGCTCCGCGTTGGCCTGGGCGGCAGCCTTCTTGACCCGGGCGAGGGCTTCGATGTGGGCGCGCTCCAGGGTCTTGCCGGAGATCGGGAAGTTCTCGACCGCACGCTGCGTCTGGGCACGGTACAGCGCGTTCACGGGGACGCGGACTTCGCCCATCGTGTCGTGTTCAATACGGAACTCTTCGGTGTTCAAATCTGCTGTGGAAGTCATGGGGCTAGCTTATTCGGCCCAAGCGTTCCACCGAAAACCATGAACCGGCGCAGAAACGAAGCTCCTAGAGCTCGCCGATGCCGGAGACAAGGTCGGCACGGCCCTCGGCCAGGCGGTAGGCCAGTCCGATCACGGCGGCGCGGCCGCTGCCGACGGCGTCGGAAATCACCCGGGAGCTGTCCACCAGGCGCTGCGAGGTCTGCTTGACGTTCTCCACCACCATGTCGTTGACGTCGTGCTGGTCGTTGCGCAGCGAAGTCAGCACGGACGGTGTGATGCGCTCGACCAGGCTGCGGATGAACCCTACCGGCATCTCGCCGGTTTCCACTGCTGTTTTGGTGGCGATGACGGCGCCGCAGCTGTCGTGGCCGAGGACCACAATCAGCGGCACGCCCAGGACGCCGATGCTGTATTCGATCGAGCCCAGGACGGCGTCGTCAATGACCTGGCCGGCCGTCCGGACGACGAACGCGTCGCCGAGGCCGAGGTCGAAGATGATCTCGGCGGCCAGCCGGGAGTCGGCGCAGCCGAAGATGACGGCGAAGGGGTGCTGGTTCTCCACGAGCGAGGACCGCCGGGAGGCGTCCTGGTTCGGGTGCGAGGATTCGCCGGCGACAAAACGTTCGTTGCCTTCGCGCAGCCGGCGCCAGGCGAGGGCGGGAGTCAGGTAGGTAGCCACCCTGCTTACTTTACGGCGAGGGGGTGGCCGAAGGTGAAACTGTTGCGGCCGAGTTGACCTCCAGCGCCTTCACCACCGCCGCGGCGAGCACGGAAAATTCCTCCAGCTGCGCGGGCCCCGTCAGGACCACCGTGGTCCCGCGGTAGTCGAGCACCATGGACTTCTCGCCCTTGCCGGTGTCGCGCAGCTGCCAGTCGCGTCCGCCGGCGGTGCGCGTCCCGGTGACCGGGGCGCTTTTGGTCTGCTGCAGCAGCCAGGTCGGATTGGACTGGCGGGTCTGCACCAGCCCGATGAAGGAGTCCTTGGGCGTCAGGTAGCCGACCTCCCAGGTGGCCACGCCGCTGCCCGAGCCGGACTCCCAGCGGGCGTAATTCGAACGGAATGTGTCGCCGGTGTCCGGGGCCACCGGTGTGAATCCCGCCACACCTGCCGCGTTTTTCGCGATGGCGCCGACGTTGATGTCCGGGCGGTAGCCGTCGGACTTGGGAGACGGGTTCATCAGCACCACGGGCAGGAAAGCGCCGATGCTCAGGACCAGGGCGATGATCATGCCGATCACCGAGGCGTTGGCCCGCTTGGCGGCGGCCGCCCGGATGACAGGCTTCACGGGCTGCGCGCCGGCGGCTTCGGGTACTGCGCCCGCGGCTGCGGGGGATGCTCCGCCGGCCGGTGATCCGGCGGCATCGGGCGGGGTGTCCTGCAATTCATTCACCCCTCTATAGTCGCCCATTCAGGGGCGATCTCACATTCGGCCGCCGCGCGCCGGTTGGCGCGGGGCCGTTCATGGTGGCGTAATTCCAGCACCGATCGCGGCCGCCGCGACTATGATCAGTAACAGACGGATCCCAGCGGCAGCCGGACACCGGATGCCGCCGGTTCAACGATCGCCACTCGAAGAAGAGGTTCACGTGTCACCAGCGTCCATGACCCAGAAGTACTCCACGCTTTCCCCGTCGCTCGCCGTCGGAATCGATGAGCCTGACCGCAACCTTGCCCTAGAACTGGTCCGCGTCACCGAAGCCGCGGCCATCGCCGGCGGCCACTGGGTCGGTTTCGGCGACAAGAACAAGGCCGACGGCGCCGCCGTCGACGCCATGCGGTCCTTCCTGCAGACCGTCCACTTCAACGGCGTCGTGGTCATCGGCGAAGGCGAAAAAGACGAAGCCCCCATGCTGTTCAACGGCGAGCGTGTCGGCGACGGCACCGGCCCCGAGTGCGACGTCGCCGTCGACCCGATCGACGGGACCCGGCTGACCGCCCTGGGCATCAACAATGCCCTGGCCGTGCTGGCCGTCGCCGAGCGCGGCTCCATGTTCGACCCCTCCGCCGTGTTCTACATGGAGAAGCTCGTCACCGGCCCGGAGGCCGCCGACATGGTCGACCTGCGCCTGCCGGTCAAGCAGAACCTGCACCTGATCGCCAAGGCCAAGGGCGTCAAGGTCAACCAGCTCAACGTGATGATCCTGGACCGCGACCGGCACCGCCCGCTGGTCGAGGAGATCCGCGAGGCCGGTGCCCGGACGAAGTTCATCATGGACGGCGACGTCGCCGGCGCCATCGCCGCCGCCCGTGCCGGCACCGGCGTCGACGCCCTGATGGGCATCGGCGGAACCCCGGAAGGCATCGTCGCGGCCTGCGCGATCAAGTCCCTCGGCGGCGTCATCCAGGGCCGGCTCTGGCCCACCAGCGACGAGGAGAAGCAGAAGGCGATCGACGCCGGGCACGACCTGGACCGGGTGCTCTCCACCAACGACCTGGTCTCCAGCGACAACTGCTACTTCGCGGCCACCGGCATCACCGACGGGGACCTGCTCAAGGGTGTGCGCTACTCCAAGGACAAGGTCCTCACCCAGTCGATCGTGATGCGCTCTAAGTCCGGGACCATCCGGTTCGTCGACGGCGAGCACCAGGCCAGCAAGTGGGAGGGCTACGCCCGCAAGCACTAATCCCCGCGCATGCGCAGGATCCCGGGACGCGCCCTGCGCCCCGGGATCCTTTGTTTTCCGGTCCGGGCCGGCGGGACGGCCGGCCGCGTTCCGGTGCTTTGGCCGGCGTTGGATAGGGTGGAGCCATGACTTGGCTTGTTACTGGCGGTGCAGGATATATCGGTTCCCACGTCGTTGCCGCGTTGCGCGGGGCGTCGATGACACCGGTGGTGGTGGATTCCCTCTCGAGCGGGCACCGGGAGTTCGTGCCGGAGGACGTGCCGTTTGTGCATGGGAACATCCTCGATGCGGACCTGGTGGCCCGCACCATGCTCGATCATTCCGTGACCGGCGTGATCCACCTCGCGGGCTTCAAGTACGCCGGCGTTTCCGTGCAGGAGCCGTTGCTCACGTACGAGCAGAATGTGACGGGTACCGCGCAGCTGCTGAAAGCGATGGAGCTCGCCGGAGTCGACAACATGGTCTTCTCCTCCTCGGCCGCCACCTACGGCACCCCCAGGGCGGACATCGTCACCGAGGAGACCCCGACCCAGCCCGAATCCCCCTACGGCGAGAGCAAACTCATCGGGGAGTGGCTCATCCGTGACCAGGGCGTGGCACGCGGCCTGCGGCACACTTCGCTGCGTTACTTCAACGTGGTGGGGTCCGGCGCGCCCGAGCTCTACGACTCCAGCCCCCACAACCTTTTCCCGATCGTGCTGCGCGCACTGACCTCGGGCAAAACCCCCCGGATCAACGGCACCGACTACAACACCGAGGACGGCACCTGCGTTCGCGACTACGTTCACGTTGCCGACCTCGCGACCTCCCATGTCGCGGCAGCGCAGGCCCTTGCTGCCGGCAAGACGCTGGAACGCATCTACAACCTTGGCTCCGGCGACGGGCTGTCCGTGCGGCAGATCATGACGGCAATGGCCCAAGTGACGGGCATCGACTTCGACCCCGAGATCGGTCCCCGGCGGGCCGGAGACCCTGACCGGATCGTCGCTGACGGCACCCTGGCCGCGCGCGATCTGGACTGGAAGATGCGCCACACCGTGGAAGAGATGGTGGCCAGCGCCTACGAAGCCCAGAAACGCGCGGCTTCGGCCGTAAACTAGGCCGGGCTGCGACCGAGGGACATGCCCGGTGCTGGTGCCCAAGGTTGGGCATAGTGGGCATATGTCCATGCGCCGTGGTGAGCGTGGGACATGTCCATTGCTTGTGCTCTGGTGTTTGTGCCCGGGGTGACATCCCTCCGTGGGACATGCCCGGTGCTGGTGCCCAAGGTTGGGCATAGTGGGCATATGTCCATGCGCAGTGGTGAGCGTGGGGCATGTCCAGTGCTGGTGCCCTGGTCTTTGTGCCCGGGTGACATCCCTCCGGAGGACATGCCCAGTGCTGGTGCCCAAGGTTAGACATAGTGGGCATATGTCCATCGGCCGTGGTGAGCGTGGGACATGCCCATTGCTTGTGCTCTGGTGTTTGTGCCCGGGGTGACATCCCTCCATGGGACATGCCCGGTGCTGGTGCCCAAGGTTAGGCATAGTGGGCATATGTCCATCGGCCGTGGTGAGCGTAGGACATGCCCATTGCTTGTGCTCTAGTGTTTGTGCCCGGGGTGACATCCCTCCGTGGGACATGCCCGGTGCTGGTGCCCCAGGTTGGGCATAGTGGGCATATGTCCATGCGCCGTGGTGAGCGCGGGGCATGTCCAGTGCTCGTGGCCTGCACGTGTGCCCGGGATGACATCCATCCGGGGGACATGCCCTGCTAGCTGCGGCGTGCGCTGCGCCGGGCGCCCGGCAGGGCCCCACGCAGCGCCGCGGGCAGATGCCGGGCCGTCTTGACGCCGCGCCGTGCGAACTGGGCCCCCTGGCGGGCGAGCTGGTAGGCGCCGTAGCGGAGCTTCTTGACCGGCAGGTCCCAAGTACCCGGGTAGGCGACTTCACGGCCGCCAAAGGATTTCTTGAACGCCGTGAAGCCGGCCCACTTGTGGCCGGGCTGGTCGGCCGGCGCCACACCCCAAAGGTCCACGTGCGCCAGGCCCTTGTCCTTGGCGTCGGCCATCAGCGTCACCAGCAGCGGGATTCCGGCGCTGAGCTTGCGGTGGGTGTCGTCCAGCGCGGCGTGGGCGTACGTGCGGGTGTCCGCCGAATCGTAGGCGAGGGCCGCAGCGATCGGCTCGCCCTCCAGTTCCGCGATGAACAGGGTGGCCGCGCCGGCCGGCATCAGCGACCGGGCCACCTGGCTCAGGTACTCGTCGCTTTGCGGCTTGAAGCCGTTGCGCGCCGCGGTCAGGTGCAGGAACCTCAGCAGCACGGAAATCTCCGCGGGGTCCTGGCTGGACCGGAACGTCACACCCTTCTTGTGGATGTTGCGGTACAGGTTGCGGTTCACCGGCTTCATGTCCGCCAGCACGTCTTTGAAGTCGCGGTCCAGGTCCACGATCCAGCTCAGCTCCGGCTGCAGGTTCGCCGGCGCGCGGCGCAGGCCGCGGCTGCGCAGCACGGTGCCGGCGTCGGCGGCGCTGAAGCCCGCGTCGACCGGCTCAACCCGGACGAACACCGCGCCGCACCGGCGCGCCAGTGCCGTCAGGGACGCAAGCGCGGCGTCGAAGGCGTCGACGGAATCAGCCAGCGGGCCATAGGGGACGTAGAGCAGCTTGCCGGCCGGGTTGCTTTCCTCGACGGCGAGGAACCGCCAGCCCGTGCCGGCCTCTTCGTGGACGGTGCGGCCCAGGGCGCGCTGTACGTCGGCCCACTGCGGGCCCTGCAGGAAGTAGTCCACGGCTCAGGCCTTCATTCCGGTAGTGACGGCAAAGGCCACAGCGGGCCCGGTGGCTCCGGCGACGGGGTGCACGTTGACCGGCGCCTCGGCGGCCGGCAGGAACGCGGACGCGCCGTGCTCCAACTGCAGGTCGCCCTTGGGGGAGTCCAGCAGGACCGCGCCGGCGACGACGATGATCACCGCTGCCCCGGACTGCGCCAGCGGGACCGGCTCCGCGCCCGGGAGCAGCTCCACCCGCTGCAGCGCGAATTCCCGGAACGGGGGGCGGTAGAGTTCCTGGCCCAGCATCGTGGTCTCAGCGGAGAGTCTCGGCACGGCGACGGCCTCGAAGGCGACCGTCTTCAGCAGCTCGGGCACGTCCACGAATTTGGGCGTCAGCCCGCCGCGGAGCACGTTGTCCGAGGAGGCCATCACCTCGATGCCGAGCCCGTGCAGGTAAGCGTGCACGTTGCCGGCCGGCAGGTACACGGCTTCCCCGGGCGCCAGCGAGATCCGGTTCAACAGCAGCGAAATCAACACACCGGGATCCCCCGGGTACTCCCCGTTGAGGTTCACGGCCGTGCCCAGCTCCGCCGCGTGGGTTCCCAGCGGGGCGCCGGAGACGAGGGCAGCGACGACGGCGGCGGTCGCCTCGGCGACGTCGTCCCCGCCGGCGATCAGCCGCTCGAAGGCGGACCGCAGTGCGGCCGGTTCATCCGGCTGCGCGAGGTCGGCCAGCAGCTGCGGGATCAGCGGCGGCAAAGCCAGACCGGCCAGGTCAAAACAGGACGCCAGGTGCAGGAAGACGGCGTGCGACTCCGCCGCCGGCCGGAAACCGCACAGCGCCTCGAAGTCCGTCAGGGCGAAGATCATCTCCGGCTTGTGGGAGGCGTCCTTGTAGTTGCGGGTCGCAGCGGCGTGGTCGACGCCGGCGGCTTCCTCTCGGGCGAACCCCGCCCGCGCCTGCTCCTGCGTCGGATGCACCTGCAGGGACAGCGGCCGCTCGGCGGCGAGGACCTTGAGCAGGAACGGCAGCCGCGGACCGAACTCGGCCACGCTCTCGCCACCGAGGTGGTGCTCCGGGTCGCCGGCGATCAGCGCGTCCAGCGCCAGCCGGCCGCCGCCGTCGGCCGCCACGGAGGGCGAGTCCGGGTGGGCGCCGATCCACAGCTCGGCTTCCGGGCCGCCGGAGGCCGGACGGCCGAGCAGGCCGGCGATCGCGGTCCTGGATCCCCAGGCGTAGGGCCGGAGGACGTTCTCAAGTTCGTACACGTGGTCCCTATCTGCTCACGGAGAGCGACTGGCTGCTGGAGCCTGCTGGAGTAACGGGCGGCCGGGCGCCCGGGCCTAGAGCGGGGCGCACTGGCCGTTGGTGGCTACCAGGTTGCGGATGGACTGCTCATCGCCGTTGCGCTTGAACTCGTTGAGCATTTCCTCCGTGATCGGCTCGCCCTCGGGCGTGGTGGTCACGGGGGTGAAGTCCGACGAGGTCGGCGACGGCGCGGGCTGGGTGCCCGGCTGTGCCCCGCCGGCGGCGGAGAGCGGACCGGGCGCCACGGCCGGCTGCCGGAGCGAATCGTCGGCAGCCCCGGCGGCGGGTGCCGGGGCCAGCAGCTTGTCCACGGCCTGGTGGATCTTCTCGAAGTCCGGAACCGTGGAGAAGGAGGCATCGAAGTCGGGCGGGCCGATGGTCAGCCGGCTCACCGGCTGGCCCTTGGACTTCATCGCGAGGTCCACGAAGCTGCCGAGCTGGCTGGAGGAGATGTTGGAATCGACCACCTTGGTGCCGGCCTTGACGATGTCCTCGAACTTCGTCAGCAGGGTGGCCGGATCGAGCTGCTTGAGCATCGCCTGCTGGACGCATTGCTGGCGCGCGATGCGGGCGTAGTCGTCGACGAATTCCCGGGACCGGCCGTACCAGAGGGCGTGGTAGCCGTCCAGGGTGTTGTCCCCTGCCGGGATCCAGCCCAGCGGCATGCCGTGGATGCCGTTGGCCTCGTCGATGGTTTCGCCGCTGATGGGGACCCAGCCACCGGCCTTGATCCGGATGCCGCCCATGGCGTCGATGAGCTTGGCGAAGCCGTCCATGTCCACCAGGACGTAGGCCTGGACCTTGATGCCGAGCGTGCCGGAGACCGCCTCGAGGGTGGCCTGCGCGCCCGGGTCCTCCACCCCGGGGTAGAGGTTTTTGTACTTGTTGGTGACCTCGGTGTTGATGGCGTTGATCAGGCACTCGTCGCCGCAGTCGTAGCCGTCCGGATAGATCTTCCGCATCGGCGAGTCCTCGCTGAACTGGGCGTTCTGCAGGTTGCGCGGGATCGAGATGATGGCGGACTTGCCGGTCTTGGCGTCCACGCTGATCACGGAGAGGCTGTCCGGCCGGCGTCCGGTGCGGTCCGCCCCGGCGTCGCCGCCCATCATCAGGAAGTTGTAGCGGCCCTCGGAGGGCTCCATCGCCGGTCCGCTGGCGAAGATCGTGCCGATCGCGTCCCGGCCGACGTTCAGCAGGTACGCCGCGTAGCCCAGGCTGCCGCTGCTGAGCAGCATGGCCAGGACCAGGGTGACGACGACGGCGGCGCGCGCCCTGGTTTCGAGCAGCGCGGGGCGGATCAGGCGCAGCGTGTTGACGAACAGGACCGCCCAGCCTAGGGACAGGGCGGTGAGCACGATGACCAGCACGAGCGAGGTCACGGGGTCCGCGACGAGGTTGATCAGGGTGGGGCGGGATACCAGCAGCAGGATCAGCGCGACGATGACCAGCGCCCAGACTGTCAGCGTCACGCGGAGCGCCCTCCGCCCCAGCCTGCGGTTGCCCGCGACGGTCTGCGCGCTGCCGGGCACCAGCAGGGTCAGCAGGATCAGCAGGAAGGCGCGCTTGATGAGGACGCGCTGGCCGGACCCTGACGGGTAGCGGACCGGGTCGGTGAGGGCGCCCTTTGTCGGCTGCTTCGTCTGCTGCGCAGCGGCGAAACTCTTGCTCATGTCCTCGATCCCTACCGGCCGCCCCGCGGAACGCAGTTTTCGTCGGAGAACACCTCGGCCACCTTGCTGCGCAGGTTCGCGCCCTTCAAGGTGGCGGCGTCGTTGAGTTCCCGGGCGAAGTCGAGGAGCTCGGAGCGCAGCTGCTCGGCGAGGGCGTCCGTGCCCGAGGCCAGCATCCGTACCGCGAGCAGCCCGGCGTTGCGGGCCCCCGCGATGGAGACCGTAGCGACCGGCACGCCGGCGGGCATTTGCACTATGGACAGGAGCGAGTCCATCCCGTCGAGGGTTTTCAGCGGCACGGGCACACCGATCACCGGCAGCGGCGTCACGGAGGCGAGCATGCCCGGCAGGTGCGCGGCGCCGCCCGCGCCGGCGATGATCACGCGCAGCCCGCGTTCGTGGGCGGTCTGCCCGTAGCGGATCATTTCGGTGGGCATCCGGTGTGCCGAGACGACGTCGGCCTCGAACGGGATGCCGAACTCGGCCAGCGCCTCCGCGGCCGCCTCCATCACGGGCCAGTCGGAGTCCGAGCCCATCACGAGCCCCACGATCGGGGCGGACCCGTTGGCGGCGGCGCGGGCGCCGGAGTCCTGGGCTTCGGTGCTGGCGCTCACGCGGTCTCCTCGGTGGTTCCCGGGGCAGCGCCGGCCTGGGCCCGCCCGTCCCGGATGATGTTGGCAACGGTGCCGGCCCGGTGCCGGACGGAATCGACGTCGGCCGCCGAGCCGCCGACGAGGTTGACGTGGCCGATCTTGCGGCCCGGGCGTACGGCCTTGCCGTAGCAGTGGACCTTGGCGGCCGGTTCGCTGGCGAGGGCCGCGGGGTACGCGGAGAACAGGTTCTGGTTCGCTCCGCCGAGGAAGTTCTTCATGACCACCACGGGCCCGAGCAGGTCGGTGGCGCCCAGGGGCAGGTTCAGGATGGCGCGCAGGTGCTGTTCGAACTGGCTTGTGACCGAGCCGTCCTGGGTCCAGTGGCCGGTGTTGTGCGGGCGCATGGCGAGTTCGTTGATCAGGAAGCCGGCACCGACGCCGGGGGTCTCGAACATTTCCACGGCCATCACGCCGGTGACCCCAAGTTCGTTGGCGATCCGCAGCGCAGCGTCCTCGGCGGCGGCGGCGACCTCCAGCGGAATGTCCAGGGCCGGGGCGATCACCTCGTCGCAGACGCCGTCGACCTGGATCGTGTGCACCACGGGCCAGGCCCGGGATTCTCCGCCGGGCGTGCGGGCCACCATGGCCGAGAGTTCACGGCTGAACTCCACCTTGGCCTCGGCCAGGAGCGGGGACATGGCCGCGAACCAGTCCGCGGACGCCGCGGCGTCCGCGGCGGAGGCGACGATCCGCACCCCCTTGCCGTCGTAGCCGCCGCGGGGCGTCTTGAGCACCACGGGCCAGCCTGCCTCGTCGCCGAAGGCAACCAGGGCCTCGACGTCGTCGACGGCGGCCCAGCGCGGGTTGGGCAGCTCCAGCCGGTCGATCGCGGCACGCATCACCAGTTTGTCCTGCGCGTTGACCAGCGCGTCCGGGCCAGGGTGGACGTTGACGCCGGCCTCGATCAGCGCGCGCAGGTGCCCGGTGGGGACATGCTCGTGGTCGAAGGTCAGCACGTCCAGCCCGCGGGAGAACTCCAGCAGGTGGTCCAGGTCGGTGTAGTCGCCGACCGGGGCCTTGGCCACGGCCGCGACAGCGGAGACGTCCTCGCCCTCGGCCAGGACACGGAGTTCGAAGCCGAGTGCGGTGGCGGCTGGGGCCATCATGCGGGCTAGCTGGCCGCCGCCAACCACACCGATTACAGGAAAAGTCACATCTCCCAGCCTACCGAAAACCTGCGCAGAACCGGCCCCCGCGCGCCCGGGCCGACGAAACGGCGCCTTTTTCGGCGCGGTTTGCGGGGGGTGCGCTGCCCTTATTGGCGCCGGCCGGGGCGCATACCCGGGAAACGGCGCTAAAATGGGCCGTTGGCCGGATGGCTGACAGATTCACGAGGGCCACGGAGGGTCATGATTAACACACTTGCAGATCGTGCGCGCGGGCTCGCATCGCTCTTCTGGCGCGAAGTGGCGAAGTTCGGCGCCGTCGGCGGTGTCGCCTTCGTCATCGACAACGGCCTGACGTACTACCTGATGCACGGCGCCATGTCCGACAGCGAGGCCAAGGCCCGCTTCGTCGGCGCGACCGTCGCCACGATCTTCTCCTGGATCGCGAACCGCTTCTGGACGTTCCGCCACCGGAGGCAGGAAAACGTGCTGCGCGAGTTCGCGATGTTCGTCCTCATCAACGGCATCGGCATCGGCATCTCCACCGGCCTCACCGCCCTCGCCAAGTACGGCATGGGGATCACGGACAAGAACATGCTGTTCTTCGCCGGCGTCGTCGGTATCCTCGTCGCCACCGTCGTGCGGTTCTTCGCCTACCGCTTCCTCGTCTTCAACAAGGAACTCGACGACGAGCCGGACTTCTCCCACGACCACGAGATCATTGAACGGCACGCGCACGGCCCCGCGCCGGTCAAGGTTCCCGGGACGGCCCAGGACCCCGACGTTCCCGGCACCGACTCCGAACGCCGCTAATCCGGCCGGTCCGGGTCAGGACGTCCGGGTCAGCTCCGGCTGACGCGTTCGTCGCCCAGCAGCCGCTCCGTGACCGCGACCTCCGGGTGCACCAGCACCACCGAGCCGTCGGCCGCCCACGCGCCGAGGGCCTGGGCCAGGACCGGTTCGAGGCCGTCCGCCGCCCGGACGAGCAGGCGCGGACCCTCCTTCGGGGTGCCGTCTGCCGCGGCGAAGCCGGCCAGCAGGCCGGCATGGGTGTGCACGGAGCCGGCGGCGTCCCGCACGGCCGGGCGCCCCGGTTCCGGATCCACATGGGGCATAAAGACGTCGCCATGCGAGCGGATCTCGGCGGCATAGTCGACCACGCCGGAGGGCAGGCTGCCCGGCCACCGCATCGCCAGGGCAGGCAGCGCCACCGCCATCACCGTTTCGAAGCCCCCTCCGGCGGCCGCCGGACCGGGGTCCGCGGTCGCGATCAGCTCGGCGGCGGCGGCGTCGAGCACCACCTCCATGCCCAGCTGCCAGGCGGCCAGGGCGAGCACCACGGATTTCCAGTGCGCCGGCAGGTCCAGCCGGAGCCGCGTCCCGGGTTCGGCATCCAGTTCGTCCTGGAGAAGGTTGCTGGTCTTGGCGACCCAGTTGTCCAGCACCCGGCCGGAGAGTTCCACCCGCTCGGCGTCGGGGCCGTACCAGGTCAGCCGGGGGGAGGTGGACTGGCCCGAACGCAGGGCTGTCATCAGGTCGATTGCCGGGATGCTCATGCGTTCATCTTGCCACGGCGGTCCTGGCGTGATCTCTGTCACGGCCGGCCGGCCGAGAGGCGGGGGACCGACGCGCCGCGGTGGAGGGCGGGAGCGCAAAATCGCCGAAAACGCAAGAGAATCCCAGTGCGATCGCAGGAAAAGCGCAAGAAAGTGCTCAGTATGCTGTCAATTCCGGCCCCTGGCCGACAAGGGGCCCGAAAAATCCCGGGCGTGGCGTGCCCCTGCAATCCGACGAAAGTTGATTATTATCTCCGCTGCGGCTTGACTCCCGGATACTTACACGCGTGTAATTAGGTATCGAAAGCCACTGCGCAACAGCCGGCACACAACCGAGTGTCCGAGGGTCAGGCAGGGGCTGCAAAATCAGAGAGGGAACGCCAATGGGGCTTGCAGAGCGTATCCATGAAGATGAAGTCGTCGCCGGCCAGGCGACGGCGAAATACCGTTCACGCGGAGTGCCGAGCGACTGGTACGTCGACCCGGCCGATCCGGACGCCGCGGAGCGGTACAACGAACACACCCAGGATTCCCTGCAGGACCAGGCCACGGCCTTCCTCGCAGCCCACGAAGCGCTTCTGGCGGGCAGCCCGGAGCAGGACGATCCGCTTGACCCTCCGATGGAGTTGCAGACCCTGCACTCCGGAAGCGCCGCCCAGCCGGTGTGGATCGGGTTGCCGCCCCGGCAGGACTTCGACGATGAAGGCGAACTGGGATGGCAGACGGACGCGCTCTGCGCGCAGACCGACCCGGAGGCCTTTTTCCCGGAAAAGGGCGGCTCCACCCGCGACGCCAAGAAGGTCTGCGGCGCCTGCAACGTCCGCTCGCAGTGCCTGGAGTATGCCTTGTCCAATGACGAGCGCTTCGGCATCTGGGGCGGCCTCTCCGAGCGGGAACGCCGCCGGCTTAGGAAGCGGGCAGTCTAATTCTTCAGGAAGTACAAGTCACCGCCGTTGTGGTCGCCCACAACGGCGGTGACTATCTCCCCAGGACCCTGGCGGCTTTGGCGGCGCAAACGCGGCCGGCGGACGCGGTCATCGGGGTCGACACCGGATCCCGCGACCATTCGGCGGCGCTGCTGGGCCAGGCGCTCGGCACGTCCAGCGTCACCGTTTTCGAGCAGGCCAGGACCGGCATGGGCGGAGCCGTCCAGGCCGCCCTCAAGGAGCTCGCGCCCCGGGGCGGTTCCGGTGACCCGGCCGCCGAATGGATCTGGCTGCTGCACGACGACGCCGCTCCGGCCCCCGAGGCCCTCGCCGAACTACTGCATGCCGTTGAGCGCGCGCCCTCGGTGACCGTGGCGGGCTGCAAGCAGCTCGACTGGCACGCCGGGCGCCGGCTGATCGACGTCGGGCTTTCCACCAGCCGGTGGGCCGAGCGCCTGACCCTGATCGAGGCGGACGAACTCGACCAGGGCCAGTACGACGGCCGCAGCGACACCTTCGCCGTCAACTCCGCCGGCATGCTGGTCCGCCGCGACGTCTGGGAGGAGCTCCGGGGCTTCGACCCGGCCCTGCCCGGCAGCGGGGACGACGTCGACTTCTGCTGGCGCAACCGGCTCGCCGGCCACCGCGTGGTGGTGGTCCCGAGCGCCCGGATGTTCCACGTTTCGCACCGGCCGCACGCCCTGGGGACCGCGACGGCGGCGCGCAAGGCCCAGGTCCACCTGCGGCTCAAGCACGCCCCGGCGTGGAAGGTGCCGCTGCACGCCGTGGGCGCCCTCCTGGGCAGCCTCTTCAAACTTGTCCTCAGCATCGCCGTCAAGGACCCCGGCCACGGGTTCTCCCAGCTGCTGGCCACGCTCGCGGCGCTGGGCCGGCCCGCCGCCGTGCTCCGCGGCCGCCGCAACGCGGCCCGCACCCGGCGCATCCGGCGCTCCGTGATCAAGGGCCTGCAGACGCCCCGCCGCGAGGTCTGGGCCCACCGCCGCTCCCTGATGGAGGCCATCGGGTCCGACGATTCCGAGCCTTCCGGGCACGATCCGCTGGCTGACCAGCCCAGTGGGGACGCCACCGACGATTTCGCCGCGCTCAGCACCACCGGGCGCGCCTGGGTGGGCAACGGGGCGCTGCTGGCGCTGCTGGTCACCGCCGCGGCCTCCCTCGTCGGCCTGCTGAACCTGTTCCGGGCCGACGCCGTCACCGGCGGCGCGCTGATGCCGGTCTCGGCCCGCCTGGGCGAGATCTGGGACCATGCCTCGGGCTGGTGGATCGCGCTCGGTGCCGGGCTCCCGGGCCACGGCGACCCCTTCGGCTACGTGCTGTGGCTGCTCGGCGTCCTGGGGGCAGGGAACGTCAACGGCGCCGTGGTGTGGCTGCTGGTCCTGGCGATGCCGCTGTCCGCGCTGGGTGCCTGGTTCGCCGCCGGGGCACTGACCCAGCGGCGCCGGCTCCGGCTTGCGGCCGCGCTGCTTTGGGCGGGCGCGCCGGCCCTGCAGGTGGCCCTCAACCAGGGCCGCCTCGGCCCGCTTGTTGCACATGTGATGATGCCGCTGCTGGTCCTGGCCCTGCTGCGCGCCACCGGCTCGGTGCCCGGCCGCGGACGTTTTGCCGTCCCGGGCCCGGGGGAGCGGCGCTTCACCGAGAAACCTCCGGCCAAACCCGGCATCAACGGAACCCCGTCCTGGACCGCTGCGGCCGCCGCCGGACTGGCGCTGGCCGTCGTTACCGCGGGGGCGCCGTCGCTGCTGCTGCCCGCCGTCGCCGTCGTTGCACTCTGCGGCGTGCTGCTGGGCCGCCGCGGCCGCACCGTCTGGTGGTCGCTGCTGCCCAGCCTGGCCCTGTTCGTTCCCTTCGCCCTCTCCGTCCTGGACCGGCCCCGCGCCCTGCTGGCCGATCCCGGCCTGCCGCTGGGTTTCGACGCCGCTCCGCTCTGGCAGCAGGCGCTCGGCCAGCCGCTGCGCTTCGACGCCGGCGCCGGCCTCGCCGGGCTGGCCGCCTTCGGACCGGGGGCCGTGCCGTGGGCCCTGTTGCTGGCCCTGCTGCTCGGCCTGCCCGTGCTGCTGCTGGCCCTGGTGGCCCTCTTCCTCCCCGGCCGGAACGCGGCCGGCCGGCGGCCCCGGCTGGCCCGCTGCCTCTGGGCCGCCGGCACGCTGATGCTGGCCGGGGGCTGGCTGGCCGGTCACGTCGCGACCGGCGCCAGCGCCGAGGTCTTGGTCACCCCGTTCACCGGCCCGGCCGTCTCCGCCGCGGCGTTCACCTTGCTTGGAGCCGCCCTGCTCGGCGCCGAGGCCCTGCTCGACGCAGCCGACGCCATGTCGGCGGCCGCGCCGGGCCGCAACGTGCTGTACCGCAAGATCCTGGTCCGCGGCACCGCCGTCACCGCCATGGTGTTGCTGCTCGCCGGCCCGCTGGCCGGGCTCACCGCCTGGGCCGCGCACAACGTGCTCCAGACCGTCCCGTCCGCCGCACCCGCGCCCACGGCCGCGGCAGGCGCCAGCGTCCCGGACCCCGGCACGGGAACCGGCACGGCCGGCACGGCCGCCGCCGGGGAGCTGGGCACCCGCCGGCTGGTCCAGGCCGGCAAGGCCCGCACGCTGCCGGCGACGGCCATCGACCGGGCCGAGGGCCCGGAACAGGCCCGGACGCTGGTCATCACCGCCCGGGAAAACGGCGCCTTCGCGGCTTCGCTGATGCGCGGCGCCGGCACGCGGCTGGACAGCCTCTCCGCCGTTGCCTCCGCCCGCACCGTCATCGGAGCGCCCGGCGAGGAATCAGTGCGCGACGACGACGCCGTGGCCGCGATGTTGCGCCGGGTGGTTGCCACCATCGTCGCCGGCCAGGGGGTCGACCCCCGCGGGCAGCTGGAGCAGCTCGGCGTCGGGTTCGTGGTGCTGGAGGCCGCCGACAGTGCGGCGCAGCTGACCGCCAGCCGGATGGACGCGGTCCCGGGCCTCGTGGCCGTGGGTCAGACCGATGCCGGCTGGCTGTGGCGGATCAGCCCGCTGAACCAGCCGGTGATCAACGCCGCCGACGTCGCGCACCGCGTCCGGATTGTCGACGGCGCGGGAGCGACCGTCGGGCTGCTGCCGTCGGAGGCCGTCTCGGCCGAGGCCGCCGTGCCCGCCGGGCCGGAAGGCCGCCTGGTGGTCCTCGCCGAACGTTCCGACCCGGGCTGGAGCGCCTGGGTGGACGGCCGGCGCCTGACCGCCACCTCCTCGGACTGGGCCCAGGCGTTCACCCTGCCGGCCCAGGGCGGCAAGCTCAGCATCCGCTACGAAAACCCGTGGGCGCTGTGGACCGGAATCGGCCAGGCCGTCGTGATCGGACTGACCGTCCTGCTCGCCATCCCGATGCCCGCCCGCCGCCCGAACACCGGGCTCTCCAGGGACGAAGGCTCGCTGCGTAAGGAACACCAGCATGCATGACGAGAACGCGAACGAGAACGCGAACGAGAACCCGAACGCGAACCCGAACGCGAGCGCGAACGGGAACCAGCGCGCAACGCCCGCGGAGGCACCCGCCCCGGCCGAGCCGGCCGCGGCGGAGCAGGGCAAACGGGACAGGCACGGACGCGGCGGCGACATGCGCCGGGCCGCCACCCCCGTTCCGGCCCTGGCCCGGCTGAAGGGCCTCTCGGGGGCCGTCGGCGGGGTCCTCGCCGCCGCGCTGCTGGCCGCGGCCGGCGGCGGCCTCGTCGCGGCGTCGGCTCTGTCCCCGCAGAGCCCCGGAAGCAGGGCGCTCGAGGCGCCCCTGGCCGCAGTGCCCGCCGGGAACAGCGTGGGCATCTGCCCGGGACCCGCCCGGCTGCTTGAGGGCGCGCCCGTGGGCACCGATCCGCAGTTCAGCCCGGAATCGGCCACCGCCAAGAGCGCAGTCAACGCCGTTGTGCTCAGCTCCGGCGCCGGCGTCCTTCCCGGAAGCCGCCTGGCAGCGCTCACCGGCAGCCCGCTGGTGGAACTGGCCAAGCCCGCTGCCGCGTCCGCGGCGCCCAGCCCCACGCCGGCCGCCCCCGCGCTGCGTGCCGGGGTGGTGCCGCAGCGCGCCGTCGACGCCGTCACCGTGCTCAGCGCCGATGCGCAGGGAAACCAGCAGCCGTCCGCCGGGGCCGTGATGAGCTACACCGCCGCCGACGGCGACCTGCGCGGCACCGCCGCCGCCGCCTGCCAGCGTCCGGCCAACGACCTCTGGCTGGTCGGGGCGAACACCGCCGTCGGCCGGACCGCGGTGCTCAACCTCAGCAACGCCTCCGGTACCCCTGCCACCGTCAGCCTCGATCTGTACGGCGCCAAGGGGCCGATCCAGGCGCCGGGCAGCCGCGGTCTGCTGGTGGCACCGGGCAGCACGCGCTCCGTGATCCTCGCCGGCCTGGCTCCTGGGCAGGAGCAGCTCAGCGTGCGGGTGCGCAGCACCGGCGGACCGGTCGCCGCCGTCATCGCGCAAAGTGTGCTCCGCGGACTGACCGCCGGGGGCGTGGACTTCATTTCGCCCGGAACGGCCCCCGCCACCAGGCAGGCCGTCGCGGGCCTTGACCTGCAGGACCCGGCCGCGCTGGCCGCGCTGGCCGCCAAACCGGGCTTCGCCGACGCCAAGCCGGCCCTGCAGATCACCGTCCCGGGCGCCGCTGACGCCGTGGTGGAAGTGAAACTGTTCGGCCGCGACGGCCAGAAGCCCCTTCCCGGCGGCGGCGTCGTCACCGCCAAGGCGGGCGCCGTCACGGAAGTCTCGCTCGCGGGGGTTCCGGCCGGCCACTACACGCTCGCGGCCAGTTCCGATGTGTCCTTTGCCGCCGCCGTCCGCGTCACCCGCGGGCTCAAGGCCGAGGATGCCGCGGACTTCGCGTGGGCGCCCTCGTCGGCCCGGCTCGGAAGCCAGCACGTGGTCCCGGTGCCCGCCACCGGCGCCCGGTCCCTGGTGTTCGGCGCGCCGGAGGGTCGCGCCACGATCTCCTACGCCCCGGTCACCGCGGACGGCAAGGTCCGCGCCGCGGCCACCGCCGACATTGCAGGCGGAACCACCACCACTGTCAAGGTCCCTGCCGACGTGGAGGGCTCCCCGCTGGTGGGCTACCTTGTGTCGGCGGCGGGCGGCGCGGCCTACGGGGCCGTCCTGCTCGAAGAGGACAACAAGGCCGACGTTTCGAGCATCCCGGTGGCGCCCGGTGCGGCCGGGCAGGAACAGGTTCCCGTTATCCTGGGCTATTAGCCCGTCCGGCCAGAGGCCGGCCGGGTCCCGGCCCCCGGCGGGCGGCGCTAGTAACGGCGGCGGTAGACCGGGTCCAGGGACTCCGGCGGGACGCCCAGCATCTCCGCGGTACGCTCCACCACGACATCGTGCACAAGGTCCTGGAGCTCCTCGCGGCTGCCGCAGGCCTGCTCCACGACCCTCCGGTAGAGCGTGATCACCGGGCCGTCCTCCGCCGTCGCCGGGGAGTAGCTGCCCATTGGCGCGGGCGTGCCGTCGGCCACGAGCTGCTCGAGTCCCGGCGGAATTTCCTCCACAGCGAAGCGGACGCCGTCCAGCGGTTTGCCCCAGATGTCATGCAGGCGCTGGGCTGAATCCAGGACAAAGTCATCAAAACGGTCCGAACGGGTCCGGTACCCGGGCAATGTGGGGAGCATCAGCTCGCCGCGGAGGCCGCGGCCATGCCGGTTCCGGCGGCGTTGCCGGAAGCCCCTGGCCGTGGCGGTGCCGCCGGCGGCGGGGTCAGCCAACCGGACCGTAAAGCCGGGAACATGGTGCGATGACTGCATATCTTGACTCTAAACCCGGCGCCTGATTTCTGCGAGACGGCGGGCCGGGGCGCCCCACCGCGGCCGCCCACCGCGGCCGTCCGCGGCCCTCCCGGGCGGCGCCCGCCACCGCACCCCGGGCGGCGCCCGGGCCGGAAGGGGCGTTTCAATGCGCGGTGCCGGGGCCAGGGGGAGTAGTCTGTGATGTCGTGGGTGCAATTCGTCAGTGTTCAAGGTCCGCCTGCCGTAATTCGGCGGTGGCGACTTTGACGTACGTTTACGCCGATTCCACGGCCGTCCTCGGCCCGCTGGCCACCTACGCCGAACCGCACTGCTATGACCTCTGCGAGCAGCACGCCTCGTCGCTGACCGTGCCGCGCGGCTGGGAAGTCCTGCGGCTCGCGATGCCCGCCACCCCGGCCGGCCCCGGGCCCGATGACCTGCTGGCCCTGGCGCACGCCGTCCGCGAGGCCGCCGCGGCCCGGCCCACAGCGGCGGAGCCCGCCCCCGGGCAGCGGAGTCCGCATCCGGCACTCGAAGCCCCGGCCGCCGCCGAGGGTACCCGCCGCGGGCACCTGCGCGTCCTGCGTGAACCCTCCTGAGCCGCGAACTGGCGGTAGGCTGGGAACTGAAATTTCCGTACGCCACCGGCGCCTGCTGCGTCGCACCCAGGGAGCCTTCACCATGCCAGGTTTTACCACGCCACTGATCAGTCCCGAGCTGCTGTCTGTCCTGCGCTGTCCCGTTACGGGCTCGGCCCTGGTGCAGGAAGGCGAGGAGCTCGTCGCCACGAGCCCGAACGTGGACGGGCAGACGCTCCGGTACACGATCGAGGACGGAATCCCGCTGCTGCTGCCGCCGGAACTGCTCGCCGCCGCCACCTCGGCCCGCTCCGACCAGCACGACGGCGGCCAGCACAACGGCGGGCGCCACGCCGCGAAATAGCCCGCCCGCGCAACAGCCCCGCCGCGCAACAGCGGCGCCGCTGCGACCGAAGCGGCCGCGGAAATTCGCGCCAGCGCCCATCGGCGGGCGCCCCGGCGCCGAACCACCTGCAGTCCCTTCAGCTCCACTCCGGCTACCACAAAGGATCCCCATGACCTTCGATTACAAAATTGCCGACATCTCCCTGGCCGAAGCCGGCCGGCACCAGATCCGCCTCGCCGAGCATGAGATGCCGGGCCTGATGTCCCTGCGCGATGAATTCGGCGCCAGCCAGCCGCTCAAGGGCGCCCGGATCGCCGGGTCCCTGCACATGACCGTCCAGACGGCCGTGCTGATCGAGACCCTCACCGCCCTCGGCGCCGAGGTCCGCTGGGCCTCCTGCAACATCTTCTCCACCCAGGACGAAGCCGCCGCCGCCGTCGTGGTCGGCCAGGGGACCGTCGAGGACCCCCAGGGTGTCCCGGTGTTCGCCTGGAAGGGCGAGACGCTCGAGGAATACTGGTGGACCGCCGAGCAGATCCTGACCTGGCCCGGCGCGGACAGCAACCCGGACCTCGGCCCGAACATGATCCTCGACGACGGCGGAGACGCCACCATGCTGGTGCACAAGGGCGCCGAGTTCGAAGCCCTGGGCGCCGTCCCCGCCGCGGCCGACGACGAATCCGAGGAAGGCCGCGTCTTCCTCGACGTGCTCCGCGCCTCGCTGCAGCAGGACCCGCAGAAGTGGACCCGGATCGGCTCGCGCCTGCTCGGTGTGACCGAGGAGACCACCACCGGCGTGCACCGCCTCTACCAGCTCGCCGAGCAGGGCAAGCTGCTGTTCCCGGCGATCAACGTCAATGACTCCGTCACCAAGAGCAAGTTCGACAACAAGTACGGCATCCGCCACTCGCTGCCGGACGGCATCAACCGCGCCACCGACGTGCTGATGGGCGGCAAGGTCGCCGTCGTCTGCGGCTACGGCGACGTCGGCAAGGGCGCCGCGGAGGCCTTCCGCGGCCAGGGCTCGCGGGTGATCGTCACCGAAATCGACCCGATCTGCGCGCTGCAGGCCGCCATGGACGGCTACCAGGTGGCCAAACTGGAGAATGTCCTGGCCGAGGGCCACATCTTCATCACCACCACGGGCAACAAGGACGTCATCATGGCCGAGCACATGGCCGGGATGCGTGACAAGGCGATCGTGGGCAACATCGGCCACTTCGACAATGAGATCGACATGGCCGGGCTGGCCCGGATCCCCGGCATCAAGAAGGTCGAGATCAAGCCCCAGGTGCACGAGTGGGTCTTCGACCAGGGCGCGGACGCGGAGAAGTCCATCATTGTGCTCTCCGAGGGCCGGCTGCTGAACCTCGGCAATGCCACCGGCCACCCCTCCTTCGTGATGAGCAACTCCTTCGCCAACCAGACCATCGCCCAGATCGAACTCTTCACCAAGGCGGGCCAGCCCGAGGGTGAGCGCGAGTACGAGAAGCAGGTCTACGTGCTGCCGAAGATCCTCGACGAGAAGGTGGCCCGGCTGCACCTGGACGCCCTCGGCGCGGAGCTCACCGAGCTGACCAAGGAACAGGCCGAGTACCTGGACCTCGACGCCGCCGGCCCCTACAAGCCGGAGCACTACCGCTACTAGCCGCACCCGCCAGTGTGCGGCCAGAGGCCCCGGACGTCACGGTCCGGGGCCTCTTTTTGTGACCGGATCGTGCCGTGCGCGACGGCGGTCCGCGGCGGAAAGTCACTTATGCTTTCAAGGTAACGTCTGGAAGGACCCGAGTATCGTGATCGCCCCCAAAAGCTGGAGCGCCGGCCGGAAAGCCGCCGTGCTGGCCGCGGTGTGTGCCCTGGCAGCCGCCGGCGGAGTCTTCGCCGCGGCCGGTCCGCTGGCCCACCCGTCCTTCGCCTCCGAGGCAGCCTCCCCGGAGCGGTCCACGCAGGGACTGGCCTTCCCGGTGGTGCCCCCGGTCCAGCTGACCGCCGCGCCCGCGGACGCGGCCACGCAGGTCAACCCCGCCGCCCCCGCGACCCTGAAGGTGGGCAACGGCCGGATCGAACGGGCGGCACTCACGAGCGCGGCCGGCGACGCCGTGGACGGAACGCTCAGCGCCGACGGCTCCGCCTGGTCCGCCGCCGGGCCGCTCAAATTCAACACCCGCTACACCTGGACGTACTCGATCGTGGACGGCGCCGGGCGCAGCACAAGCACCACCCGCAGCTTCACCACGGTCTCGACCGCCAACGAGGCCGACGCCGCGATCTACCCGCTGGACGGCATGAAGGTCGGCGTCGCGCAGCCGCTGCAGATCACCTTCAGCGAGCCCGTGCTGAACCGTGATGCCGTTGAAAAGGCAATCAAGATCAGCTCCAGCGCGGGCCAGACGGGCGACTTCCACTGGTTCAGCAACACCATGGTCCGGTACCGCCCGGAGAGCTTCTGGGCAGCCAACAGCACCATCACGATGGATATGAAGCTGTTCGGCGTCGATCTCGGCAAGGGGCAGATCGGCAACTTCAACAAAAAGGTGACCGTGCACATCGGGGACAAGAAAGTCGCCGTCGCCGACGCCACCGCCCACACGTTCAAAGCCTTCATCAATGACAAGCAGGTGGGCGAGTGGCCCGCCACCATGGGCGACACCCGGTTCCCGTCCGCGCGCGGCTACCTGGTGCTGATGGAAAAATACCGGGTGGAGCACATGAGTGCCGCCTCGATTGGACTCAAGCCCGGCGACCCCGCCTACTACGGCGAACTGGACGTCAACTTCGCCACCCGCCTGACTCCCAGCGGGGAGTTCATCCACCAGGCCACGGACTCCGCCCTGCCGTTCATCGGCAAGGCCAACCTCTCGCACGGATGCATCGGACTCGGCCCGGACGGCGCCCAGTGGGTTTTCGACAACATGACTGCCGGCGACGTCGTCCAGGTGGTCAACACCGACGGCGACTACGCGGCGAACGACGACGGCTACGGGGACTGGAACATCCCCTGGGCCCAGTACGCGAACTGAGCCGTCCGGGCCGTTGGCCTGCCGGCAATTTGGGGGAAGACACGATGGAGCACGGAATAGGGGACCGGACCACCCGCGGCGGCAGGGCCGCCGGACGGAGGGCCGGACAGAGCGCCGGTCGAAGCCCCGGCAAGATGCTGGCCGTCGTCGGGCTCTGCCTGGCCGTCGGCGCGGGCGGGATCGGCGCCGCCACGTCCCCGGTCTGGGCCGACAGCGCCCTGCCCTCGGAGGCGGCCGCGCCGATGCGCAGCGTCGCCGGCCTGGCGGCGCCGGTGGTGAAGCCGGTCGAACTCGGGGTGTCGCCCACCGACGGCGCCCGGGGCGTCAACCCCGCCGCCCTCCCCTCGGTCAAGGCCGTCAACGGGGTGGTCAAGGACGTGGTGCTGGAACCCGATTCCGGCGGCGGGCCGGTGCCCGGAACCACGAGCCCGGACGGATCGACCTGGACCGCGGAGCAGCCCCTGGATTTCGACACCAGGTACCGGTACAGCTTCACCATCGTGGATCAGGCCGGGCGCGAAACAAAGAAGGACCAGTCCTTCGCCACCGTCGCGAAAGCCAATGAGGCGGACGCCGCGGTCTATCCGCTGGCCGGCAGCACAGTCGGCGCCGGCCAGCCCATCGAGATTGTCTTCAGCGAGCCGGTGCTGGACAAGGCCGCGATGGAGAAAGCCGTGACCGTCACGGCCTCGTCCGGCCAGGCCGTGGCGTGGCGCTGGTATTCGGACCGCCGCGTCCGGATCCGGCCCGAGGCATTCTGGGCAGCCAACACGCAGGTCACCGTGGACCTGAAGCTCTTCGGCGTCGACTTTGGCAACAAGATGATCGGCAATTCCGACACCAAGGTCGTCTTCAAGGTCGGCCAGCAGCGCCTCGCCGTGGTCGATGACCGCACCAAGACCATGAACGTCTACTTCGACGGCCAGCTGGTGAAGACCGCGCCGGTCACGCTGGGGGACGCCGACTGGCTCTCACCCACCGGGTACGCGGTGATTATGGAGCAGGAACGCAGTTCCAAGTTCAACGCCGGCAGCATCGGCCTCAAGCCGGGGGACAAGGGCTACTACCCGCCGCTGACCGTGGAGTACGCCAACCGCCTCACCAGTTCCGGCGTGTACGTCCACCAGGCCCTTGAATCGGCATGGGGCGCGGTGGGCAAGGTCAATGTCTCGCACGGCTGCGTGGGGCTGCTGCCGGCGGACGCCGAATGGTTCTTCAACAACATGAAGACCGGTGACGTGGTGCAGACCCTCAATACCGGCGCGCCCGCCGTCGAACCGCTGGAAGGCTTCGGCGACTTGAACATCCCCTGGGCCCAGTACGCCAAACGCTGAGGTCGCCGGCCGCGTCCGGTCAGCGGCCGCGTTCGTGGGGCAACCGGCCCAGCCGTGCGCCCAGGCGCGCGCTGCGCTCCCGGGTCAGCCGCAGCCGGTCGAGCTCCCGCCGGCTCCGTTCGCCCAGCACCGCGGCGAGGTAGTCCTCCGGAGACGTTCCGGGCGGCGGCGGGGGAGCGACATGCGCCGCCAGCTCCGAGGCCAGTGATTGCGCCATCGCCACCCTGGAGCCGGGGGCCATCCGCCCGCACTGGCGCAGGAACAGCGAGGCGCGGCGCGCCGCGGCGTCGGGGATCCGGCCGATGTCCGCGAGCGACGCCCAGGGCTGCAGCTGGAACGGCACGTGGTGCAGGACGGGCGCCTCGGCCCGGACCCTGCGCCGCAGTGCGTAGGTGCCGGCCACCAGGTCGCCGAGCCGCTTGGACTTGCCGTTGAACAGGGCGACGGCGACCGCCAGGCCCCCGACGGTTGCGTAGATTTCGAGGAACCCGATCAGCCCCCGGATCAGGGCGTGCCGGAAGCGGATGGAACCGCCGTCGTCGCGCACGATCCGCAGCCCGGCGGCGAGCTTGCCGAGCGACAGCCCGCGGCTGAGGGTCTCCACCGCGACCGGCAGCACCACAAAGCAGAACACCACGGCCACGGTGATCACGGCGCCCAGGGCGGCGCGGTCCAGATCCGGTGCGGCGGCGCCCACCAGCGCGAGGAGGCCCCAGAGCGCGGCGGCGTGCACCAGGACATCGAGCAGCAGCCCCAGCGCCCGGGCGGCGAACGACGCCGGGCGCAGCTCGAGCACTACGGCCTCGCCTGTGATGATGGAACTCAAACCCGCCCCCGCTCGTCTGCCCAATCAGGCACAGTCTAATCATCCGGGTCAACGGGCGGGCCTAATCGGCGTCCCGGGGCTTAGGGTGGTGCCGTGGACATCGAGGCGTTCTCCCTGGTGAACGGGGACAAGTGGGCACGGCTGCATGCGCTGGCGCACCAGCGCAGGCTCAGCGGCGCCGAGGCCGACGAGCTGCTGCGGCTCTACCAGGGCGCCTCCGCCGACCTCTCGCTGCTTCGCTCCGTGGCGCCCGAGAGCGCCCTGTCGGCGGCGCTGTCGGCGACCCTCGCCCAGGCCCGCACGCGGTTCACCGGAGCCCGCTCGAACTTCATGGCCGGCCTCGCCGGGTTCTTTGTCATCGCGCTGCCCGCCGCCTTGTACCGGATCCGCTGGCTGACGCTCTGCTGCGGCTTCGTCTTCTGCCTGATCGCCGCGGCGTACGCGCTCTGGATCGGCAACTCGCCGGAGGCTCTCCGCGCCCTGGGCTCGGACGCTGCGGTCCGCCGTTACGTGGACCACGACTTTGTTAACTACTACTCCGAGAATCCCGCGGCATCCTTCGCCGGACTGGTCTGGACCAACAATGCGTGGATCGCCGCGCAGGCCGTGGCCCTGGGAATCACGGGGTTCTGGGTCCCGATGATCCTTATTGGCAATGCCCAGGGCGTCGGCGTCGCGGCCGGCGTCTTCGCCGCGACCGGCAAAACCGACGTGTTCTTCAGCTACATCCTTCCGCACGGCCTGATGGAGCTGACGGCTGTGTTCGTGGCCTGCGCGGCCGGGCTGCGGATCTTCTGGTCCGTCGTGGCGCCCGGACCGCGCCGCCGCTCGCAGGCACTCGCGCTCGAGGGCCGCTCGCTCATCACCGTGGCACTTGGCCTGGTGCTGGTGCTGCTGGTCTCGGGTGTGGTCGAGGGCTTTGTGACGCCCAGCGACCTTCCGGTGTGGGCCAAAATCGCGATCGGCGCCGCAGTGCTCGCGGCGTACTGGGCCTACGTGCTCGGGTACGGCGGACGGGCGCACCGGGCCGGTGCCAGTGGGGACCTCGGCAGCGCGGACGCCGGATACACCGAAATTGCCGCCTGAATCGGCCCGGCCCCGGGGTGGCACCTCGCCGCTGCTCAGGCCCTGACGGTAGGCTCGGAGTCAGAGATGTGGCGCCGCCGGACCCTTGGGCCAGCGGCGTGAGAGCCTACGGAAGCGAAGCAGCAGTGACCGAACAAAGTCCCACCCCTCCGAACCGGCAGGATCCTCCCCGGGATCCGGCCGAGGACGCCGACGAGCCCGCCTTCGAATGGATGAAGCCGGCCGGGGGCCAGCGCGCCGCCGGTACGACGCCGGTCGCCGGGAGCGCCGGCACGACGCCGGCGGACGGGGACCCGTCCGCGGCTCCCGTTGCCGGCGAACGCCAGGGCCGCCGCGCCGAGCGGAGGGCCGCTGCCGAGAGCACCGCCACCGCGACAGGGACCGCCGCCGGCACGGAACCCGCCGGCCGCCCGGCCGCTGGCGAGAGCTTCAACGAGTCGCTGCCCACCTCGGCGCTGCAGGTTCGTCCGCCGCGGGAAGAGGTGGAGCGCCGCAACGCCGAACGCGAACAGGCCGCCAACGCCAAGCCGGTGGCCCCCCGGGTGATGCAGGTCCTGCTCGCGGTCTTCTTCCCGGTCATCCTGCTGGTCCTTGCGGTGCGCGCCGTGACCAGCCCGCTGTTCCTCTGGGTGGAGTACAACCGACCGGGCTTCCCCGGCGACGGCTACGGCTTCAGCACCGATGACCGGATGACCTACGGCTCCTACGCGGTGGATTACCTGAGCAACTGGTCCGGCCCGCGCTACCTGGGCGAGCTCGTCAACCGCGCCGGCGACAAGCTGTTCAAGGACGGCGAAGTCAGCCACATGGCGGACGTCAAGCTCGTTATCCTCTCCGCGTTCGGGGCGGGCGCCCTGCTGGTGCTGTTCAGCCTGGTCGCCATCCTCTACCTGCGCCGCCGCAGCACCGGCGGTGTCCGCCGCGGCCTGTTTGCCGGATCGATCGCCACCCTGGTGGTCATCATCGGCCTGGGCGTGCTCGCGGTGCTGGGCTGGGAGCAGTTCTTCACCGAGTTCCACCGCGTCTTCTTCGCCAACGGAACCTGGACGTTCTCGCTGCAGGACACCCTCATCCGGCTGTTCCCGGGCCAGTTCTGGGTTGATGCCGGCATTGTGATCGGCGCGCTGGTCCTGCTCGCGGCGCTCCTCACCCTGATCCTCACCTGGCCGACCCGCAAGCGCCGCGGGCTGCCTCCCCGTACCGCCGCCACCGCAGGCGCCGAGGCTGGCGAAGCCGAAGCCGGAGCCGTGGACCCCGCTGCGCTCAGGGGCCGCCGCTTCAAGCGCCGGAACGCCAAGGCGGAAAACCCGGCCGGCCCGGACACGGACGCCGGCCACGACGCCGGTACGGGCCGCGACCCGGTCGACGCGCCCGCGGCAGACCGCGCCGGCGCTCCCGCCAGCCGCGACGGTTCCGCCTAGCACCAGCAGCGCCTAGCACCAGCAACGCAGAAAGCGGCCGGCACCCCAGGGTGCCGGCCGCTTTTGCGTCCGCGGGAAACCCCGCGGGCGCTAGCCGTAGATGCGGTTGATCTGCGCCTCGAAGTCCCGCACCACGGCGGCGCGCTTGAGCTTCAGGGACGGCGTGAGGTGCCCGGACTCGACCGTGAAGTCGGCGTCCAGGACCACGAAGGTGCGGATCGACTCCGCCTTGGAGACCAGGGTGTTGGCCTCGTCGATGGCGGCCTGGATGGCGGCCCGGACCTGCTCGCTGGCGGCCGCCTCGGTGGTGCCCATCGCGGGAACCCGCTGGGACGCACACCAGTTCTCCAGGCCCTCCGGGTCCAGGTTGACCAGTGCCGAGACAAACGGCCGCCCGTCGCCGACCACCACGGCCTGCGCCACGAGCTGGTGTTCGCGGATCTTCTCCTCCAGCGGGCCGGGGGCGACATTCTTGCCGCCGGCGGTGACCAGCAGGTCCTTTTTGCGGCCTGTGATGGTCAGGAAGCCGTCCTCGTCCAGGGAACCGAGATCCCCGGTGCGGAAGAAGCCGTCCACGAACGCCTCGGCGTTGGCGGTCTCGTCGGCGTGGTAGCCCTTGAAGACACCGATGCCCTTGACCAGGATCTCGCCGTCGTCGGCGATCCTGATGGTGGTGCCCGGCACCGGGATCCCCACGGTGCCCACCCGAGTGCGGGTGGGGGTGTTGGCGGTGCACGGCGCCGTCGTTTCGGTCAGCCCGTAGCCTTCGAGCACGGGGATGCCGGCGCCGCGGAAGAAGTGCGCGTCGTGGCCGCTCAGCGGGCTCGCCCCGGAGACCGTGTAGCCCACCCGGCCGCCGAACGCCTGCCGCAGCTTCGGGTACAGCAGCCGGTCGAAGATGCCGTGCTTGGCGCGCAGCACCCAGCCGGGGCCGGTGCCGGCGCCGCGGGCGGCGGCGTCGAGGGCTTTGGAATACTCGACGGCGACGGCGGCGGCGGCTTCGAAGAGCCGGTCCTTGCCGGCCAGTGCGGCCTTGTGCGCGGCACCGGCGTAGACCTTCTCGAAGATCCGGGGCACCACGAGCAGGAAGGTCGGCTTGAACGTACCGAGGTCCTCCAGCAGCTCCTTGGCGTTGGAGGTGTGGCCCAGGGTGGTGCCGGCGGTCAGGCAGATCACCTGTACGGCGCGGGCCAGGACGTGGGCCAGCGGCAGGAACATCAGCGTCCGGGTGTTGGGCTGGAGGAGGATCTCGGGCAGGAACAGGACGATGTTCTTGGCCACGAGGGCGAAGTTGCCGTGGGTGATTTCGCAGCCCTTGGGCCGGCCGGTGGTGCCGGAGGTGTAGACCAGGGACGCGACGTCGGCGAGGCCCGCCGCGGAGCGGTGCCGCTCCAGCTCGGCGTCGCTGACCCCGGAGCCGGCGGCGGCGAGGCTGGCGAGGTTCGGGGCGGCGCCGTCGTAGTCCATCCGGACGACGCCGAGCAGCCGGTCGCCGAGCAAGCCGGAGCCGTCCAGGACGCCCTGGACCAGCGTGGCCTTCTCCTGGTTTTCGACGAAGACGCGCCTGGCGCCGGAGTCGTGCAGGATCCACTCGACCTGGCTGGCGGAGGAGGTTTCGTAGACCGGGACCGTGACGCCGCCGGCGAACCAGATGGCAAAGTCCACCACGGTCCACTCGTGGCGGGTGGCGGACATCACGGCGACGGTCTCGCCCGGCGCCAGTCCGCCGGCGATCAGGCCCTTGGCGAGGGCCCGGACCTGGTCCAGGAACTGCTGGGCCGGGATGTCGGCCCAGCCCGAGGGTGACTTGCGGGAGTACAGCGCGTGTACCGGGTCCTTGGCGTGCTGCTCCAGCAAAAGGTCGGTCACATTGCTGTCCGGGTCCAGCTCCACAAGCAGCCCGGTGCTAGCTTCTCTCACAACCCACGTCTCCCGTTCCGGTCCGGGGCCCGGCGGCCCCGGGCTCCGTTAGTAATCCTGCCCTAGATCCAGGACGGCATCCACATCCGCAAGCGCCAGTCCTGGTAGGAAATGAGCTCAGCGGTCCACACGGGGTAGAAGAACGCCGAGAGCAGCACGGCGGCCACAACGAACAGCGCCACCAGGAACAGGCCGGAGCGGCGCCGCCAGAGCGGGTCCGTGCGCCGGCCCAGCACCAGGCCCAGGCAGTAGGTGAGGGCCAGGACCAGGAATGGTTCGAAGGACACCGCGTAGAAGAAGAACATGGTGCGTTCCGGGTAAAGGAACCAGGGCAGGTAGCCGGCGCCCACGGCAGCCAGGATGGCCCCGGCGCGCCAGTCGCGGCGGCCCGCCCACCAGAACAGCAGCACGCCGAGGCAGACGGCCGCGCTCCACCAGATCAGCGGGTTGCCGACCGAGAGGATGGCCGAGGTGCAGCTGGGCAGCTCGCAGCCGCCGGTTCCCTGCTTGGGCGACTCGTAGAAGAACGACGTCGGCCGGCCGAGCACCAGCCAGCTCCAAGCGCTCGCCTCGTACGGGTGCTCCGCGTTGAGGCCCTGGTGGAACTTGTACGCCTCCAGGTGGTAGTGCGCCAGCGAGCGGAGCGAATCCGGAAGCCAGCCCCATTCCGCCGAGGGGTTGGCCTCGGCCCAGTGCCGGAAGTAGGCGTTGGCGGAGCGGAACCAGCCGGTCCAGGTGGCCGTGTAGACCAGGGCCGCAACGGGGACGATGCTCAGGAAGGCGAGGAGGCCGTCCTTGAGGATGCCGCCGGTGATCCAGCCGTGCACGCCCGCGATCCGGCGCGCGCTCAGGTCCCAGAGGACCGTCAGCAGGCCGAAGCCGGCCAGGAAGAACAGTGCGGACCATTTGGTGCCGACCGCCAGGCCCAGGCAGACGCCGGCGGCCAGCCGCCACCAGCGGATCCCCAGCCACGGCCCGGCGGCGAGCTGCAGCCGGGACGGCACCCCGCCGGGGGAGGCGGCGGCCTGCCGGGCGAGGCGCGCCGCGAGCCTTCGGCGGCCGTCGTCGCGGTCCATCAGCAGCGCGCCGAAGGCGGCCAGGACCCAGAACATCAGGAAGATGTCCAGCAGCGAGGTGCGGGACATCACGAGGTGGTGGCCGTCGACCGCCAGCAGCACGCCGGCCACCGCGCCGAGGGTGAGTGAGCGGAACAGCTTCTGCGCGATCAGCGCGAGCAGGAAGATGGACAGGGTGCCGGTCAGGGCGGCGCCGAAGCGCCAGCCGAAGGAGCTCTCCGGCCCGAACAGCCACATCCCGGCGGCGATCATCCACTTGCCCACCGGCGGATGGACCACGTACTCCGGGGTCTCGAGCAGCACACCGGGGTTGCCCGCGATGAAGGCGTCGTTAGCCTTGTCCGGCCAGGCCCGCTCGTAGCCGCTGACCAAGAGCGAGTAGCCGTCCTTGACGTAGTAGGTTTCGTCGAAGACCAGGTTGTGCGGGGCGTCCAGCCGGACAAAGCGCAGGATCCCGCCTAGCAGCGAGGCCAGGGCGGGGATCAGCCAGAACCACAGGCGCAGCGAGGCCGGGTAGTCCCGCCAGCTGCGGATATCGCCGACCAGCCGCTGCGTGAGCGCCTCGACCGTGAACCCGTCCGCGGGACGGCTGATCCAGCGGTGCCCCTCAAGGTTGCGCCCGGGCCTGGCGGGCCCCGGAGTTCCGGCGGGGCGGGTGCGGTCCGGGTGGGCGTCGTCGGGCGCCGATGCGGCTGAACCGGCCTCGGCAGGCCGCATGGGGGTCTGCGTCACGTTGCCCATGCTACCTTTCGCCGCCGGGATCGTCGGTCCCGCGCGGCGGCCGGCAGTAGGCTGGTGGGGTGGACCCCGAGCAAAGCACTTCCCCTTCCCTTGCCCCCGACGACGCCGTTCCGGCAGCGGGGGCGCCCGCCGGTCCGGGCCGGATTGTGCTGGCCGCCACCCCGATCGGCAACGTCGGGGATGCCTCCGCCCGGCTGATTGGGCTGCTGGAGACGGCGGATATCGTCGCCGCCGAGGACACCCGGCGGCTGCACCGGCTGGTGCAAAGCCTCGGCATTACCGTGGCCGGCCGGGTGATCAGCTACCACGAGCACAATGAGGCGGCCAAGACCGGCGAACTCCTGGACCAGGTGCGGTCCGGGAAGACCTTGGTCATGGTGACCGACGCGGGCATGCCCGCGGTCTCGGACCCCGGCTTCCGGCTGGTGGAGGGCGCCGTCGCCGCCGGGCTCACCGTCACCGCCGTCCCCGGACCCTCGGCCGTGCTGACGGCGCTCGCCCTCTCCGGGCTGCCCACGGACCGCTTCTGCTTTGAGGGTTTCCTGCCGCGCAAAGCCGGGGAACGGGCCTCGCGGCTCGCGGACCTCGAGGCCGAACGGCGCACCATGGTGTTTTTCGAGGCGCCGCACCGGCTTGAGCCCATGCTCCGGGCCCTGCACGAACGCTTCGGCGCGGATCGGCGCGCGGCCGTCTGCCGGGAACTGACCAAAACCTACGAAGAGGTCATCCGCGGGACCGTGCACGAACTCCTCGAATGGGCCGAGAACAACGAGGTCCGCGGCGAGATCGCCGTCGTGGTGGGAGGCGCGCCCGAACGGGAGCCGGGCAAACCCGAAGACCACGTCGCCGCCGTCAACGCGCTCATTGCCCAGGGCATCCGGCTGAAAGAGGCGGTCGCCGCCGTCGCCGAGGACGCGCGGGTCAGCAAACGCGAACTCTACGCGGCCGTTCTCGCCGCACGCTGACCCCGCGGCGGCGCCGGCCGCGTTGCACGCACCGGGCCCGGCGGCGGGCCGCATCCGGCCTTGTGCAGCTGCACAGCGAAACCGCCGCGTGCTAGTGCGCAGACGCGTAGACACTGTCGAGAATCGGGCAGTACCGTGGCAGTAGTCCGGGCCTGCGGCGCCAAGCCGCCGCAGGCCGATCAGAAATTTCCGAACCCACTGCCGACGAGGGAGTCATCGTGACTGTAACTGCCCAGCCCACCGTTACCGCGGAGCGCGAAGCCGCACTGCTGGCCTCCGTGCCGACCGGCCTGCTGATTGACGGACAGTGGCGTCCGGCCGCGTCCGGCAAGACGTTCGACGTCGAGGATCCCGCCACCGGCAAGGTGCTGCTGAGCCTGGCCGATGCCGGGCCCGAGGACGGCGCCGCCGCCCTGGACGCGGCCGCCGCCGCGCAGGAGTCCTGGGCCAAGGTCCCGCCGCGGGAGCGCGGCGAGATCCTGCGCCGCGCCTTCGACCTCGTCACCGAACGGGCCGATGACTTCGCGCTGCTGATGACCCTGGAGATGGGCAAGCCGCTGGCCGAGGCCCGCGGCGAGGTCACCTACGGCGCGGAGTTCCTGCGCTGGTTCTCCGAGGAAGCCGTCCGTGCCTTCGGCCGCTACTCGGTGTCCCCGGATGGCAAGTCCCGGCTGCTGGTGACTAAAAAGCCGGTGGGCCCGTGCCTGCTGATCACGCCATGGAACTTCCCGCTGGCCATGGCCACGCGCAAAATCGCCCCCGCCGTTGCGGCCGGTTGCACCATGGTGCTGAAGTCAGCGAACCTGACCCCGCTGACCTCGCAGCTGTTCGCCGCCGTGATGCTCGAAGCCGGCCTGCCCGCCGGCGTGCTGAACGTGATCCCGACCTCGACGGCCGGCGCCACGACCGGGCCGCTGATCAAGGACTCCCGGCTGCGCAAGCTCTCCTTCACCGGTTCCACCGAGGTCGGCCGGCGGCTGCTCGCGGACGCGTCCGGGACGGTGCTGCGGACCTCGATGGAGCTCGGTGGCAACGCCCCGTTTGTGGTGTTCGAGGACGCCGACGTCGATGCCGCCGTGGCCGGGGCGATGCTGGCGAAGCTGCGCAACATGGGGGAGGCCTGCACCGCGGCCAACCGGTTCATTGTGCACGAGTCCGTCGCCGGTGAGTTCGCGGAGAAATTCGCCGCGAAGATGGCGGAGATGACCACGGCCCGCGGCACCGAGGCGGAGTCCAAGGTCGGGCCGCTGATCGACGCGAAGAGCCGCGACAAAGTCCACGAACTGGTCACCGACGCAGTCTCCGCCGGCGCGGTCGCGGTGCTGGGCGGCGCCGCCGTCGAGGGCCCCGGCTACTTCTACCAGCCCACGATCCTCACCGGCGTCACCGAGGGCACCCGGATCCTGTCCGAGGAGATCTTCGGCCCGGTCGCCCCGATCATCACCTTCGACACCGAGGACGAAGCCGTCCGGCTAGCGAACAACACCGAGTACGGGCTGGTGGCCTACGTCTTCACCAGGGACCTGAACCGGGGCATCCGGATGGGCGAAAGGCTCGAGACCGGCATGCTGGGCCTGAACGCCGGCGTGGTGTCCAACGCGGCCGCCCCGTTCGGCGGTGTCAAGCAGTCCGGTCTCGGGCGCGAGGGCGGCCTTGAAGGCATCGAGGAGTACCTCTACACCCAGTACATCGGGATCGCGGACCCCTACGCCGGCTAGCCGCGGCGGAGCCGCCGGGCGGCGTCGCGGATCCTTGACCAGGCCTCCGCGGCGGCCCGCCCGGCGCCCCTCGCCGGGCCCGATACCGCGCGCAGCGGCGTCGACGCCCGGCGCCGCCAGCGGGCCAGCAGCGACGGCGGCAGCCAGGTGGCGCGCAGCCGCGTCCACCACGACGCGTTTTCCCGCAGGGACTCCCGGACCAGGGCAATCCGGTCCGCGGCCGCGCCGCCGGCCGCTGTCTCCGCGCCGGGCCGGCCGTACTGCTGGCGTTCAAAGTTCGCGGTGAGTTCCGCCACGGCGGCGCGCGCCCCCGCGTCCGCGCCGCCGAGTTCCCCCGGCCGGCCCGGATCGTCCACGCCGCCGAGCGCGTCTACGCCGCCGAGCGCGGCCGACCCGCTCAACCGTGCGGCGAAATGCCGCGGAGTCTCGCTCTCGCCGGGCGGAACTCGGAAGTCGGTGGCTAGGTCCTGCAGCTCCGTCCAGGCCGGTGCCGCACCTCCGCCGGCCGCCCCTGCCAGCTGCAGCCGGCGCTGCCGGAGGCCGCGGCGGGCCAGCGCCGGGCTTGCGAGCAGCAGCACCAGCAGCAGCAGCCCGCCGGCGCCGTAGAGCAGCGGGGCGAACCGATTCCCGGAACCGGCCTCACCGCCGGGGCCGGGCAGCGGCAGCGGGGCCGGAGCCGGGGCCGCGGTGGGCTTGGGGTCGCCCGTGGGGAACAGGCCGTCATTGTTCTCGTTGGTGCTGGCGCCGCTGGGCGCGGCCGGCTCGACGGCGTAGGCCGGCACCACGCCGCGCGAGGGCGTCGGCTCGAACGCCACCCACCCGACGCCCTGGAAGTACAGCTCCGGCCAGGCGTGCGCGTCGCGGGCATCAACCTCGTACTCCGGCAGCGCCCCCTGGCCTGCGAGCGACACCGTCGCTCCGGTGGCGCGGCCCGGTGCATAGCCGACGGCTATCCGGCTCGGGATGCCTTCCAACCGTGCCATCACGGCCATGGCCGAGGCGAAGTGGATGCAATAGCCGCTCTTGGCGGCCAGGAAGTCGGCCAGCACCGACAGCCCGTTGCCGTCGTAGCCGCCCTGGACGGGGGACTGGAGCGAGTAGCGGAACTCCACGGACCGCAGGTACTTCTGGATCGCCATCGCCTTGGCGTAGCTGGTGCTGCTCCCGGCCGTGACCGTGTCCGCGGTCTGGCGCACAATCTGCGGGACGTTGCCGGGAACCCGGGTGAAGGTGTCCGCAATGCCGCGCACCGGTGCCGAGGACTGCGCCAGGGTGGCAGGCGTCAGCTTCGGCGCCACGGACATCACCACATACTGCTGGTTGCGGGAGTTCAGGTCCACGCCCTTGATGCTCAGCGTCGCCGGGTCCCAACTCCACCGGCCGGTCAGCCCGTTGACCGCCTCCGGTGCGTAGGGGACCGGCAGGTACGGGCTGGTGAACTGGCCGGCATTGACGGCCGTGACCACCCTGACCTGTTCCTCGACGGTCGAGTCGACCCCCGGGTCGATCCTCCCGGTGCCCACCCTGCGGCTGGCGTCCCGGTCATCCGGTGACCAGGAATCGCCGTCGAAGCTGTCCACGGTGGCCGAGCGCAGGTAGGGGGCCGTGGCGGCGTTCGTCGCATAGGTGATCCGGCCGGTGCCGGTGGGGCTGCGCAGGCTGTTGCCCAGGCTGATCATCGGGTTCAGGCCGTTCGCGGTGCCCCAGGGATTCAGCCGGGAGCCCTGCGGGAAGATGCCCTGGTCAAAGCCCGGGACAACCAGCTGCAGCAGCAGCGTCAGGGCCAGTGCCACCGCCCCGGTCAGGGTGGCGCGCCGGAGCTGGCCCGGGTTGCGTGCCGTATCCGTGCGTGCCCCGGCACCCGGGTGGAACCAGTGGCTGCAGGCCAGGATCATCAGGTAGCCCACCGCCGCCCCGGTGAAACCCAGCCAGCCGACGCTCTGCGGCTTAACCATCGCGGGGACCACCAGGATGGCCAGGATCCCGAGCCCGCTGGTCGCCGGCAACGAGAGCGGCAGGGCGAGCGCGTCGATCAGGATGACCAGCAGGCCCAGGACGCCGCAGATCAGCATCACAATGCCGGCGTTGGGTGCCACCGGGGTGCTCTCGGCCAGGACCGTCTCGCTGGCCCGCCGCAGATAGCGCTGCAGCTGGGCCATGGTGTCACCGGAGGGGATAAAACCGGCGATGCTGTGCTGCCGGAAAAAGGTAAACGTCAGGACCAGGGCCAGCGCCAGGAACCCGCCCGCGCCGACCAGGACGCCGCGCAGCCGCAGGGCCCGGAGCGCCGCCAGGGTCATGGCCACCGTGAAGACCGTGGTGAGCACCGCCGGGAACCACGCCCAGCCGCGCAGCACGCCGTTCAGTCCCAGGGCGGCCCCCGCCACCGCCACCGCGACGGCGAGCCCCATCGCCCATGGTTCGACGACGGCCGGGTTCGGCCGGCCGGCGCCGCCCGGTGCGGGCGCGGGACGCTGCCCGGCGTCGGACGCGGGGCTCCCGGCGGCCGGAGTGCGCTGCGGTGCCAGGGTCATCGCCGGCCTGCCGCCCCGCGGCGCACATCGGCGGCCGCCGTGAGCGCCGGACTTCCGCCCTGGTCGAAGGCCGACCAGGCCGCGGCCAGCGGGGTGGCCGCGGTGACGGCCGCGGCGCGCCAGCCGCCGCGGCGCAGAATCTCCAGGACCGGGCCGGTGTCCGCCGCACGGTCGGTGATGACCAGGGCGAAGGCGTTCGCGCCGAACCCTGCCGCCGGGGCAAGGGCCGCCGCCTCGGCCGCCGAAAGCCGCCCCAGGATTGCGAGGATGGGCCCGCGCAGCCGGTGCGCCGAAAGTTTGTCCATCAGCCGGTCATCGAACGGCTGCGGTCCGGCGTCGGCGCCCGGGTGGCGCGGTCCCGTGAGGCCGATCGCCGCCAGGCTCTCCGCAATAGACTGCAGGCCGCCGGCGCCGGCGTACTCGTCGGCTTCCGGTTCGGGCGCCGAGGGCGAATGCAGGAACGCCGGGTCGCCCGCCGGGTCCAGGCAGCGCAGCGCATAGTTGCGCTCGCCGAGGTGGGTGCTGATGGACATGACGGCGGTCACTGCCCACTCGAACGCATCCGTGGTGACGAGGTCGTGCGCATCGGCTGCGGCGCCGCCGGAGACGTACCCGGCGCCGTGGGAGTAGGCCAGGAACCGCTGGTCCAGGATGATGGTGGCCTCCGGGGTGGTGACGGATTCCTCCTGGCGCACCATCAAGGAACCATGGCGCGCGGTCGCCGCCCAGTGCACCCGGCGCATCGGATCACCGTTCCGGTACTCCCGGGTCATCACGTCGTCGTCACTGGGGTTGGCGCGGATGCGCGTCGCCGTGACCCCGTCGTGGCCGCGTGCGCCGGCCAGCCCGGTTTCGGGCAGGTCGACGGCGGCCGGGGTGACGGTCAGGACGTCGCCGGCGTCGATCGCGTGGCGGTGGACGGAGAGCCCGAAGGGATCGCTGAACTCGGCCGTGACCGGTCCGATCAGGAACTGGCCGCGCTTCGCGCTCCGCAGCTGGTACTCATAGCGGCTGGACCCGGCGGCGGCGGTCCGCGCGGGGAAACGGAAAACCGGGGACTGCCCGAACCGGGACGGCAGCTGCTCCTCCATCAGGGCGTGGCCGGTCCCCGCCCCGGTGCGGGCCACCGCCAGGCGGACCGTGGTGGTGGCGGACGTTTCGACCGGGGAGGGATTGAACTCCCGGTAGACCTGGAACCGGGGCTTGAGCACCCGGGTACCGGCGAGGGACAGCAACGGCAGCACCAGCAAGAGCAGGGCCAGGGCCAGCAGGTCGCGGCGCCCCATCAGCTGGGCGGCCAGCAGGGACACGATTCCCGTGCCGAGCAGGCCCCAGCCGCGCGGGCTGAAGATGTGCCTCGGAAAATGGTCCAGCAACGCCACAGCCGCGCCAGCTCCCTAGCTTGTGGGGTTCGCGGCGGGCTGCGCGGCGGAGCGGGGCCGTCCGTTCCCACGCCCGGTCCGGGCCGGCGCAGGGGCCCCGTCCTGTCCCACCGGCACCCTCGCCAGGATGGCCCGGATGACGCTCTGCGGCGTCTCGCCCGTGCTGGCCGCCTTGCGGTCCAGGATGATCCGGTGCGCCAGCACCGATTCCGCGACGCTCACGACGTCGTCCGGCAGCACAAAATCCCGGCCCGCCAGGGCGGCGGTGGCCTTCGCGGCGCGCAGCAGCTGCAGCATGGACCGTGGGCTGGCGCCGAGCCGGAGCATGGAGCTTTCCCTCGTGGCGCGGCCCAGCGCGACCGTGTACTCCTTGATCGACTGGGACACGTACACCTGCTGGACGGTGGCGATCATGGACGCCACCTCGTCCGCGGTGACCACGGCCGTCACCCGGGCGAGCGGGGAGGTGGCCTGGTGGGTTTCCAGCATCTCCATTTCGGAGTCCTTGTCCGGGTACCCCATCGAGATGCGGGCCATAAAGCGGTCCCGCTGCGCCTCCGGGAGCGGGTAGGTGCCCTCCATCTCGATCGGGTTCTGGGTGGCCACCACCATAAAGGGCTCGTCCAGCTTGTAGGAGTTTCCGTCCACCGTGACCTGGTGCTCCTCCATGCACTCCAGGAGGGCCGACTGGGTCTTGGCGGAGGCGCGGTTGATCTCGTCGCCGATCACGATGTTCGCGAACACGGCACCCGGCCGGAACTCGAACATCCGGGACGCCTGGTTGTAGATGGAGACGCCGGTGACATCGGAAGGCAGCAGGTCCGGGGTGAACTGGATCCGGCTGACCGAGCAGTCGATAGTGCGGGCCAGGGTCTTCGCCAGCAGGGTCTTGCCCACGCCCGGGACGTCCTCCAGCAGCAGGTGGCCCTGGGCGAGCAGCACGGTCAGCGCCAGCTTTGCCGCCTCGGCCTTGCCGTCGATCACGGTGTTAATGGCGCGCAGGATGCGCTCGCTGGCGGCGTGGAAAGCCTCGGACTCCATCGGCGCGGGCAGTGCGGGCCCCGGCTGCCTGCGGCCGTTGCCGTTGGCGCTCGGGGCTCCGGTTCCGGCGGTGCTTCCGGCTCCGGACCCGGCCGGCTCGTGCGGGAAGCCCTGCCGTTCGGGCAGTGCTTCGTCTACGGAGGTGCGTCGGTGGTAGTCCATCGGCAGCCTTTCAGCCCTGGTGCGGCCCGGGCGGAGCGGCAGCGACTGCCGGGAACCCCATCTCGTGCACGCCTGTATTCCTAACAGCGTACTAACACAACTGACGATGCAGACAGAGAGTTCCGGGTAAATCTCCGCGCGGCCCGCAGCTAGGCTGGAAGAATGTGCAATCCGCTGACTCCCGCCCCTTTCCGTGTGACCGGCAGCGACGCGGCCGACGGCGGTCCCTCCGGAACCGGCCCGTCCAGCCGGAAAGGGTACCCGCCGGCGCCGGAGCCCTTGCCGGTGCCCGTCATGGACAACCACACGCACCTGGACTTCCCGGGCGCGGACTACTCCCTGGGGGGTCCGGCGGTCAGCATCAAGGACGCCCTCGACGCCGCCGAGGCCGTGGGGGTGCGGGGCGCGGTGCAGGTCGGCTGCGACCTCGAATCCTCCCGGTTCACCGTCCAGGCGGTGGAGCAGGACTCCCGGCTGCTCGGCGCCGTCGCGCTGCACCCCAACGACGCCCCTGCCTACGCCGCCCGCGGCGAGCTGGAGGAGGCCCTAGCCGAAATCGAGGCCCTCGCCTCCCATCCGCGGATCCGGGCCATCGGCGAGACCGGCCTGGACTTCTTCCGCACCGAGGGGGAGGGGCTGGCCCAGCAGCGGTACTCGTTCCGACGCCACATCGACATCGCCAAGCGGCTGGGCCTGACGCTCCAGATCCATGACCGCGACGCCCATAACGACGTCGTTCAGGTGCTTCGTGAAGAAGGGCCCCCGGAGCGAGTGGTCTTCCACTGTTTCTCCGGCGGCGAGGACCTGGCCCGCACCTGCAACAGCGAGGGCTGGTACATGTCCTTCGCCGGGACGGTGACGTTCAAGAACGCGGCGGACCTGCGGGCGGCGCTGGCCATCGCCGAACCCGGCCGGCTGTTGGTCGAGACGGACGCCCCGTTCCTCACCCCCCACCCGCACCGCGGCAGGCCCAACGCCAGCTACATGGTTCCGTACACGGTCCGGGCGATGGCCGAATTGACAGGCCGGGAGCTCTCCGGGCTGTGTGCCCAGCTGGCCGAAAACACCTTGCAGGCGTACGGATCCTGGGACTAAATCCATCCCCCGGCGTCACTCTGGCAACATACCGGGTATGCACAAAATCTTGGCTGGTTTATAACGCTACGGTTACAGTGGTCAACTATTAGCCGGGGTCGGGGAAGGCCTTCGGATAATTTCACTCCCTCCCGGCGCGCACCGCGGTAAACAATCCACGTGTGCGCTCTCGTTTGGGGGTGTGGCGGTACCCGCGTTTTCCGCAAATATCCGGACCCGTCCGGAGCTGCCCTGGGGGTGTTTGCGCAGGGGAGGCGTGGGTGCTTATCCCCGTGCCCGGATGGTCCAAAAGATATGGGCAATCGTGGTCAAGTTCTTCACCTCGGACGGCAAGGTCAGTTTCGTCAAGGTCGGCGCGCAGTTGGTGGTGCTCGTGGCACTCGTGCTGGGCCTCGTCGCCTTCGTTGGCAACAACAAGACGGTCACCCTGAACGTCGACGGCAAAGTGAGCTCCGTCCAGACCTTCGGCGGCACCGTCGGCCAGGTGGTCCGGGGCGCCAAAGTGGAACTGCAGTCCGCCGACAAGGTCTCGCCCTCGGCCGAGTCCCACGTGCAGGACGGATCCGTTATCAACGTCAACCTCGCCAAGGCCGTGAAGGTCAGCGTGGACGGCGCCGAGCGGACCATCAACACCACCGCGCCCACGGTGGAGTCCCTCGTGAGCGAACTCGGCGTCGCCAGCGCCTCGGAAGTTTCCGCCCCCAAGGACGCGCAGCTCGCCGTCTCGGGCTCCTTCGTCAGCATCTCGACGCCGAAATCCGTGACCATCGTCGCCGACGGCAAGGCCACCCAGACCACCACCACCGCGGCCACCGTCGGGAACCTGCTCGCCGACGCCGGCATCAAGCTCGGCGCCAGCGACCGCACCTCGCAGCCGGCCAACGCCCCCGTGGTCAACAACATGGTCGTCAAGGTGTCCCGGGTCGACGCCACCAAGACCGCGGACGCCACCGAGGCCATCCCGTTCGAGACCCTCACCACCGAAGACGCGGCCATGCTCAAGGGAGAGAAGAAGGTCACCCAGGCCGGTGCCGCCGGAAGCATCAGCAAGAGCTTCAAACTCGTGCTGGTGGACGGCCGCGAAGCCTCCCGGACCCTGGTTTCCCAGAACATCACCCTCCAGCCGGTGACCGAAAAGGTCACGGTCGGCACGAAGGAGAAGCCCAAGGCTGAAGCCGCCGCCAACACCGGCGCCGCGGCCCCGGCCATGATGAACGAAGCCATGTGGGACAAGATTGCCCAGTGCGAGTCCGGCGGCAACTGGTCCATCAACAGCGGCAACGGCTACTACGGCGGCCTGCAGTTCGACATCCGCACCTGGGTGGGCTCCGGCGGCGGCGCCTACGCCCCCAACGCCAGCCAGGCCACCAAGGCCCAGCAGATCGACATCGCCAACCGCGTCTACGCCCAGCGCGGCCTGCAGCCCTGGGGCTGCGGCTGGGCGGCGTCCCGCTAGCGCACCCGCTTGGAAATCCCGCGGCGCCTGACCTGCGCCGCGCAGGACTTCGGCTGGCCGTTGAGGCCGGTCCCGGACCCCCGGGGCCGGCCTTCGTGCGTTGCCGCCGCGGGATAGGATACCTAGGTGACTGAACCCACCCCCTCTGCCGCCGTCGAGCCCGCCGGGAAGCTGCCCCCCGGCGCACCCGCGCCCCTCCTTGGCGCCACCGACATCCGCAGGCTGGCCGAGGAAATCGGGGTCCGCCCCACCAAAACGCTGGGCCAAAACTTCGTGATCGACGGCAACACCATCCGGCGCATCGTCGCCGCGGCGGACATCGGCGCGGACGAAACGGTCCTGGAGGTCGGACCGGGCCTCGGCTCGCTGACCCTGGGCCTGCTGGACGCCGCGAAGGCCGTCGTCGCCGTCGAGATCGATCCGGTGCTCGCCGGCAAGCTCCCCGCCACCGTCAGCCGGTGGCGGCCCGACGCCGGGGAAAACTTCCACCTTGTCCTCGCCGACGCGATGAAGGTCACCGAACTTCCGGTCCAGCCGACGGCGCTGGTCGCCAACCTGCCCTACAACGTCGCCGTCCCGGTCGTCCTGCACCTGCTGCAGCACTTCCCGAGCCTGCGGCACGGCCTGGTCATGGTCCAGGACGAAGTTGCCGACCGGCTGGCTGCGCCCCCGGGCTCCAAGACCTACGGCGTCCCGTCGGTCAAGGCGGCCTGGTACAGCGGCATGCGCAAGGCCGGAGTGATCGGGATGAACGTCTTCTGGCCGGCGCCCAAGATCCACTCCGGGCTCGTCGCCTTCACCCGCCGGGAACCGCCGGCCACCACCGCCACCCGCGAAGACGTCTTCGCCGTCATCGACGCGGCCTTCGCCCAGCGGCGCAAGACCCTCCGGGCCGCCCTGGCAGGCTGGGCCGGCAGCGCCGCGGAAGCCGAACGCTGCCTCCGGGCCGCCGGCGTCGATCCCACCGCCCGCGGCGAAGTGCTCGACATTGCCGCCTTTGCCCGGATCGCCGAGGCGCACGCCCGGCCCGCCTCCTGACCGCGGTCCCCGCCGTCGGAGCCGCCGGCCCTGCTTGGAGCCACGGCCTGCCATGCCATAGCGTGGAGCCATGAACGCAGTGAGAGGGCGCTTTTCCGCGAGGACCGTCCGGGTCAAGGCACCCGGCAAGGTCAACGTCTCACTGGACGTAGGGCCGCTGCGCGCCGACGGCTACCACTCGGTGGCCAGCGTCTACCTGGCGGTGTCGCTCTACGAGGAAGTCGCGGCCACCAGCACGGACACCCCCGGGATCACGGTCAGCATCAGCCCGGCCAGCACCCTGGACCTCGACGGCGTCGACATCCCGCTCGACGAGCGCAACCTCGCCTACAAGGCGGCGGCCATTATGGCGGATGTCTCGGAGCATTCCACCGGCGTCCACCTGGAGATCACCAAACGCGTGCCGGTCGCCGGCGGTATGGGCGGCGGATCGGCCGATGCTGCAGCCGCCCTGCTGGCCTGCGACGCGCTCTGGAACAGCGGGCTCTCGCGCGACGAACTGGCCCACCTGGCCGCGGAACTCGGCGCCGACGTGCCGTTCGCGCTGCTCGGAGGCACCGCCGTCGGGCTCGGCGTCGGCGACGAACTCTCGCCCGCCCTGGTCAAGGCGCAGACGGACTGGGTCCTCGTCACCGCCGACTTTGGCCTATCCACGCCGGAGGTGTTCCGCACCCTGGACCGGCTGCGCGCCGCCGAGGGGGTGGAGATCGAGGAGCCCACCTCGGTGGATCCGCGGGTCCTCGCGGCCCTCCGCGGCGGCGACGCCGACGCGCTGAGCAGGGTCCTCGTCAACGACCTGCAGCGCGCCTCGATTGAACTGGCCCCCGGGCTGCGCGACGTGCTGGGCCTCGGCGAATCCAGCGGCGCGATCGCCGGCCTCGTCTCCGGCTCCGGGCCCACGGTGGCGCTGCTGGCCCACGGCGCGGCGGCCGCCGAGTCCCTTGCCGGGGAGTTGCGGCATCACGGCCTCGACGCCCTGGCGGTCCACGGGCCGGTGCACGGCGCCCGCATCATCTCCGATACGCTCCTTTAATAGCTTTCGCCGCAGCGGCGGCAAAACCACCCCGCGCCATCAGCGCCCTCAGCTCCACCATTACCTCTAGGAAAGCAGTTCCCCGTGGCACACCTGCTCGGCGGCGAGAACCTCACGGTCTCGTACGCAACCCGTACCGTCCTCGATGGCATTACCCTCGGCCTTGAAGAGGGGGACCGGATCGGCATGGTGGGCCGCAACGGCGACGGTAAGTCCACCCTCATGCGGCTGCTCGCCATGCGCTCCACCCCGGACTCGGGCCGGGTGACCAAGCGCAGCGAGGTCAACATCGGCTACCTGGACCAGAGCGACGTGCTCGACGGCGACCTCACCGTCGGTGCCGCGATCGTCGGGGACCAGGCCGACTACGAATGGGCCAGCAACCCGCGGATCCGCGAGGTCATGGGCGGCCTGGTGTCCGACGTCGACTGGCACGCCAACGTGCACGCGCTCTCCGGCGGCCAGAAGCGGCGTGTGGCGCTGGCCAAGCTGCTGATCGAGGACCACGACGTCATCATGCTCGACGAGCCCACCAACCACCTCGACGTCGAAGGCGTCGCGTGGCTCTCCCGGCACCTGAAGACCCGCTGGCGGCCCAACCAGGGCGCCTTCCTCGTGGTCACCCACGACCGCTGGTTCCTCGACGAAGTCTGCAACAAGACCTGGGAAATCCACGACGGCATCATGGACCCGTTCGACGGCGGCTACGCCGCCTACGTCCTGGCCCGCGCCGAACGCGACCGGTCCGCGTCCGTAATGGAAAGCAAGCGCCAGCAGCTGGTCAAGAAGGAACTCGCCTGGCTGCGCCGCGGTGCCCCGGCCCGCACCGCCAAGCCCAAGTTCCGGATCGAGGCCGCCAACGCCCTGATCGCCGACGTCCCGGAGCCGCGCGACTCGACGGCGCTGAGCAAGATGGCCACCGCGCGGCTCGGCAAGGACGTGCTGGACCTGGAAAACGTCTCGCTGGACTTCCTCGGCGGCTCCGCCGGGCAGAAGCTCTTCGACAACATCACGCTCCGGCTGGCCCCCGGTGAGCGGCTCGGCCTGGTGGGTGTCAACGGTGCCGGCAAGACCACCCTGCTCAAGCTGCTCAACGGCGAGATCCAGCCGACGTCCGGGAAGGTCAAGCGCGGCAAGACCGTGGTCACCGCGGTCCTCAGCCAGGAGGTCAAGGAGCTCGACGACGTCTCGGACCTGCGGGTGATCGAGGTGATCGAGCGCGAAAAGCGTTCCTTCAACGTCGGCGGCAAGGAATTCACCGCCGGCCAGATCGTGGAGCAGCTCGGCTTCACCAACGAGAAGCAGTGGACCCCTGTCAGGGACCTTTCCGGCGGTGAACGACGGCGGCTCCAGCTCCTGCGCCTGCTCGTGGGGGAGCCGAACGTGCTGATGCTGGACGAGCCCACCAACGACCTCGACACCGACACGCTGGCCGCCGTCGAAGACGTGCTGGACGGCTGGCCGGGCACCCTTGTGGTGGTCAGCCACGACCGCTACCTGCTTGAACGCGTCACGGACCACCAGATGGCGCTGCTCGGCGACGGCAAGATCCGCGCCCTGCCGCGCGGCGTGGACCAGTACCTTGAGCTGCGCGAGTCGGCGATGGCCGGCTCCACCATCACCGGCGGCGGCAACCCGGTCACCGCCGCCAGCGGCAGTTCCGCCCCGGCCGCGTCCGGCCCCTCGGAGGCCGAGAAGCGCGACGCCCGCAAGGCCAAGAACCGGATCGACCGCCAGTTGGGCAAACTGACCCAGCAGGAAGACAAGATCCACGCCCAGATGGTCAAGAGCACCGCGGACAACGACTTCGACGCCATGGCCGAGCTGAACAAGAAGCTGAAAACCCTCGCCGAAGAACGCGAAGCCCTCGAACTCGAGTGGCTCGAGGCCCTCGAAGTCCTCGGCGAATAGCGCGCCGCGGCGGTTGGGTTGGGCCGGGTTGGGTGCCGCAGCCGGCCCTTCCACGTCGCTTAGACACAGCGCATCGGAGCCCTACGGTCGCTGGGCGACCTCCGGACCCCGAGGCGCTGCGATGCGCTCCTTTCGGAAGGACCGCCTCCGGCGCTCGGAGCGTCACCATACTGCGCGAACAGTTCCCGAACGCAACTGTCGGCAAAGGCGGCGGGGGACCTTTTCCTCGCGGGGCGATTGTCCCCAAACGGAACTCTCGGCCACCGCGGGAGGGGACCGTCTCCAAGTTAGGTGGTTGGCTGTACCGGAACGGAACTCTTGGCAATAGCGGCGCGGGGGTTCTTCGCGTAGTCGCGCATCGCGGTGCAACGGGCTCCGAAGGTCGCCCAGCGACCGTAGGGGCCTGTTGCGCCGTGTCTAAGCGACGGCGAAGGGCCGCTGCGCTGCGAAGGTGACCCCTAAGATGAGCCTCAGTCCTCGGTTTTCAGCTCCGGTTCCTTGCTCAGGCCGGTGAGGCCGTTCCAGGCGAGGTTCACCAGGTGCGCGGCGACTTCGCGTTTGTCGGGCGTCCGGCTGTCCTGCCACCACTGGCCGGTCATCGCGACCATCCCCACCAGCATCTGGGCGTACATGGCGCCGTCGGCCGCACTGAAACCGCGGCGGGCGAACTCGTCGGCCAGGATGTACTCGACGCGTGCCGCCACCTGCGAGAGCAACGTGGAGAATGCGCCTTCGGGCTGCGACGGCGGCGCGTCGCGCATCAGGATGCGGAAGCCGTCCGTGCGGTCCTCGATGTAGCCCAGCAGTGCGAGGGCGGCCCGCTCGACCAGGACGCGCGGCTTGGCTTCCGTGGACAGGGCGTCGTTGATGGAGCCGAGCAGGATCCGGAACTCGCACTCCACCACCTGGGTGTACAGGCCTTCCTTGGAGCCGAAGTGCTCGTAGATCACCGGCTTCGAAACGCCCGCGGCGGAGGCAATCTCCTCGATGGTCGTGCCGTCCAGGCCGCGGAGGGCGAAGAGGCCACGGCCGACGCCGATCAGCTGGGTGCGGCGCTGCGGGCCGGTCATCCGGGCCCTGGGGATGTGGCCGGGGGACCGCACCGGCCTGCCGGTGAAGTGGTCCGCCCCTCCGGACACGCCTGCGCTGTTGCTCACAGCACCATCATGCCCTACGGGCCCAGCACTCGGCCGCCGCACCCGGGCCCCGGCGCCCCGCCCACCGCCCCCGGGCGCCGGGTCGCACGAGCAACATCCTTCGTGGCAGAATTGACTCTTGTGCCACAGGCTTGACGCCCGGGCACGGTCCGCTCTGGTGTAATGGCAGCACCCCGGCCTTTGGAGCCGTGGAGTATAGGTTCGAGTCCTATGGGCGGAACTGCCGCGGGCGGCCGCGGCCGGCGGAACCGGTCCGACGGGAGTCCAGTAGGATGAAGAGGATGCCGCGGCCGGAACGTGGTCCGGCTCGGCCGCGCGGAGCCGGCAACGAGGTAGACCACCTGGCTGTCGTCCACGGGCCAACTGAGATCGACCGAGCAGCGGCACTGAGTCAGGCCACTGAGCAAGGAGAGCCCGTACGTGAGCCCCGAGAACACCGGCCCCGCCGCCGTCATTGTCCTAGCTGCAGGTGCCGGTACCCGGATGAAATCCCGTACCCCCAAGATCCTCCACGAAATCGGCGGACGCTCCCTCGTCGGCCACGCACTGAACGCCGCCCGCTCGCTCCAGCCGCGCGAACTCGCCCTGGTGGTCCGGCACGAACGTGACCAGGTCGCCGCGCACATCGCCGCGCTCGACCCGCAGGCGCTGATCGTCGACCAGGACGCGGTGCCCGGCACCGGGCGCGCCGTCGAAGCCGCCCTCGAGGCCCTCGACGCGCAGCACCCCCAGGCGCAGCTGGCCGGAACCGTCGTCGTGACCTACGGCGACGTGCCCCTGCTCACCGGCGGACTGCTCGCCGAACTTGTCGCCGCGCACGAGGCGGAGGGCAACGCCGTCACCGTCCTCACCGCCGTCCTCGACGACGCCACCGGCTACGGCCGCATCCTCCGCGCCGACGACGGCACCGTGACCGGCATCCGCGAACACAAGGACGCCAGCGACGCCGAGCGCGGGATCCGCGAAATCAACTCCGGTATCTACGCCTTCGACGCCGCCGTGCTGCGGGACGCCCTCGCCCACGTCACCACCGACAACGCCCAGGGCGAAAAATACCTGACCGACGTCCTCGCCCTGGCCCGCGCCGCCGGCGGTCGCGTCGCCGCCGTCGTCACCGAAGACCGCTGGCAGGTCGAAGGCGCCAACGACCGCGTCCAGCTCTCCGCCCTCGGCGCCGAACACAACCGCCGCACCGTCGAAGCCTGGATGCGCGCCGGCGTCACCGTCGTAGACCCCGCCACCACCTGGATCGACGCCACCGTCACACTCGACGAGGACGTCCGCCTGCTGCCCAACACCCAGCTGCACGGCGCCACCACGGTGGCGCGCGACGCCGTCGTCGGCCCCGACACCACCCTGACCGACGTCCAGGTGGGGGAGGGCGCCACGGTGATCCGCACCCACGGCTCCGGCTCGCGCATCGGCGCGAACGCCAGCGTCGGCCCCTTCACCTACCTGCGCCCCGGCACCGTCCTGGGCGAGACCGGCAAGATCGGCGCGTTCTACGAAACGAAGAACGTCACGATCGGCCGCGGCTCCAAGCTCTCCCACCTCGGCTACGCCGGCGACGCCGAGATCGGCGAGGACACCAACATCGGCTGCGGGAACATCACGGCCAACTACGACGGCGAGAAGAAGCACCGCACGGTCATCGGCTCCGGCGTCCGCACCGGCTCCAACACCGTGTTCGTCGCCCCGGTCCGGGTCGGCGACGGCGCATACAGCGGCGCCGGCGCCGTGATCCGCAGCGACGTGCCCGCCGGCGCCCTGGCCCTGTCCCTGGCCAAGCAGCGCAACGCCGAGGGCTGGGTCGCGGCGAACCGCCCGGGCTCCCTCTCCGCCGCGCTGGCCGAAGCCGCCGGCGCCACCCCGACATCCTCCACTACTCCGGCATCGACAGAACAGGGCTAGCAATCATGAGCGAAATTACGGCACACGGCGAGAAGAAGCTGGTACTTGCCGCCGGGCGCGCGCACCCGGAGCTGGCGCGCGAGATCGCCAAGGAGCTGGGCACCGAGCTGCTGCCGCTGGACGCCTACGACTTCGCCAACGGCGAGATCTACGTCCGGGCCGGCGAGAGTGTCCGCGGCACCGACGCCTTCGTCATCCAGGCACACCCGGCCCCGCTGAACAACTGGCTCATGGAGCAGCTGATCATGATCGATTCGCTCAAGCGGGCCTCCGCCAAGCGCATCACCGTGGTCTCGCCGTTCTACCCCTACGCCCGCCAAGACAAAAAGGGCCGCGGCCGCGAGCCGATCTCCGCCCGCCTGGTCGCCGATCTGTACAAGACCGCCGGCGCCGACCGGATCATGAGCGTTGACCTGCACACCTCGCAGATCCAGGGCTTCTTCGACGGCCCCGTGGACCACCTGATGGCCATCCCGCTCCTCGCCGACTACATCCGCACCCGGGTGGGCTCGGACAACATCACCGTCGTCTCCCCGGACACCGGCCGCGTCCGCGTCGCCGAGCAGTGGGCCGAGCGCCTCGGCGGCGCCCCGCTGGCCTTCGTGCACAAGAGCCGGGACCTCACCGTGCCCAACCAAGCGGTCTCCAAGACCGTGGTGGGCCAGATCGAGGGCCGCACCTGCGTGCTGATCGACGACATGATCGACACCGGCGGAACCATCTCCGGCGCCGTCCAGGTGCTCAAGAACGCCGGCGCCAAGGACGTTATCATCGCCGCCACCCACGCGGTCTTCTCCGACCCGGCGTCCCAGCGCCTCGCCGAGTCGGGCGCCCGCGAAGTCGTGGTCACCAACACGCTGCCGATCTCCGCGAACAAGCACTTCCCGCAGCTCACCGTGCTCTCCATCGCCCCGCTGATCGCCCGCGCGATCCGCGAGGTGTTCGACGACGGCTCCGTGACCAGCCTCTTCGACGGCAACGCGTAGCAGCTGCCGGGCCGGGCCCCGTTTCGCGACGGGGCCCGGCACTGCTAGACTCGATCCCGATACCTTGGCGAGGGAGAGCGCCGGCTGAACAGCCGGAGTGCTGGTCTCCGTTATCGACTGGGTCTGAAACTCCCTTCTGAAGGGGCGGCCATGCCGCCCGGCGTTGAAGGTCGCTGACAGACCTCCGCCCTTGCCGAACACCGTTCGTCCCAGAGGAGACACCCATGTCTGAGCAGAAGCTCGCAGCAGAAGTACGCACCGAATTCGGCAAGGGCTTTGCCCGCCGCGCCCGCATGGCCAACCAGATCCCCGCCGTCATCTACGGCCACGGCGCCGAGCCGATCCACATCACCCTGCCGGCGAAGGCCACCACCCTGGCCGTCCGCACCGCCAACGCCCTGCTGTCCCTGGACATCAACGGCGAAGAGCACCTCGCCCTGGTCAAGGACATCCAGCGCAACCCGATCAAGCAGATCATCGAGCACCTCGACCTGCTGACCGTCCGCAAGGGCGAGAAGGTCACCGTCGACGTCCCCGTCCACGTTACCGGCGAGGTCGCCCCGGGCAACGTCCACAACCTGGAGATGACCACCCTCTCGCTCGAGGCCGAGGCAACCCACCTGCCGACCGCCATCGAGGTCAGCATCGACGGCCGCGCCGCCGGCGAGCACATCCACGCCTCCGACGTCGTGCTGCCCAAGGGCACCGTCCTGCTGACCGACGCCGAAGCCCTGGTCGTGAACATCTCCGAGGCCGTCGAAATCCTCGAGGAAGAAGAGACCACGGAGGAGGCTGCCCCGGCCGAAGGCGCCGAAGGTGCCGAAGCCGAAGAGACCCCCGAGGCTGCTGCCGAGTAATTCCGGCGTATTCTCAGGTGGCCGGGTCCCGATGGGGCCCGGCCGCCGTCGTCTCCGCTCCCGCCGCCCTGACCCGCCGCCTATTAAAAGGATGGATCCATGACCGACAGCTGGCTGATCGTAGGCCTCGGCAACCCGGGCACCGAATACGCCCACAACCGGCACAACGTCGGCCAGATGGTGCTCGATGAACTCTCCGCCCGGGTCGGCGGCGGCTTCAAGTCGCACAAGTCCCGTGCCCAGGTCCTCGAAGGCAGGCTCGGCATCGGCGGCCCGCGCGTGGTGCTGGCCAAGCCCCTGAGTTACATGAATGTCTCCGGCGGCCCGGTCTCCGCACTCGCGAAGTTCTACGACGTCGACCCCGCCCACATCATTGCCGTCCACGACGAGATCGACATTCCTTTTAATACGGTCAAACTGAAGATCGGCGGCGGCGAAGGCGGCCACAACGGCCTCCGCGATATCTCCAAGGCGCTGGCCACCAAGGACTACCTGCGGGTCCGCGTCGGGGTGGGCCGGCCGCCGGGCCGGATGGACACCGCGGATTTTGTGCTGCGGGACTTCGCGACGGCGGAGAAGAAGGAGCTGCCGTTCCTGATCGACACCGCCGCCGACGCCGTCGAGGCGCTGGTCCGGGACGGGCTGCAGGCTGCGCAGCAGAAGTTCCACCCCGCGAAGGCGACCTAGCCGGCGCCGGCCGGGTTTCCTTTCCAAGCGTCCGCTGTGCCGCTATGATCTGTCTACTCTCTTGTCGGGGGATAGGGTTACGCTACTTCTAGGCGGACGGAGACGGGTTTGCCGTCCGCAAAGCGGTACAAAGGAAACTAGATGTCGAGGGATTCGCTGGGCTGGGGGAATGTTTCCATTACATTGGCGCCCGCCGAAGATCAGCACGCCGCGGGGCCGGTGAATAGACACGCGTGGTCAGGACTGGCCCGCGGAGCAGACGCCGACCGTGTCCGGGCTGCCCTTATCGCGCCCGAGAGCATGGGCGTGGTCATCACCGGGGACCGCGGCGTCGGCAAATCCCTGGTCGGGCGCAGCGCCCTCGCCGGCTTCGGCCCCGACGTCTACACCCTGCAGCTGCGCACCTCCGGACCCGGCGCCGCCACTCCTTACGGCTGCCTCGCGTTCACCCTCGCCCGCCTTCCGCAGAGCTCGCTCGGCTCGCCGACGGCGATCCTGCACGGGATCACCTCGCTGATCCGCAACGACGCGGCGGGACGCAAATGCGTGATCCTGGTGGACAACGCGGCGTCCCTTGACGAGCAAAGCACCGGGGTGCTGCTTAACCTGCTGCAGACCGGCACCGCCCGGCTGATCGCCACCGCGCAGCGCGCCACCGACCTTCCCCCCGACTTCTACTGGCTCATCACCTCCGGGCAGCTCGCCGAAGTCCGGCTCGCCAGCATGACCGAGATCGAAACCCGCGAGGTGCTCCAGGCCGCGCTGGGGCACCGGGTGTCAACCGCCCTGGCCAGCCAGATGCACGAGCTGGTCGGCGGCAGCCCCACCCTCCTGCAGGCCGTCGTCTCCGAGCAGATCGAACGCGGCAACCTGGTGCTCTCCGGTTCGGTCTGGACCCTCCTCGACGAGGTCGTACTCGACGGCAAAACCGCCCTGGAGGACATCGTCAGGGCGCGCTACGCCCGGGAGTCGCCCGAGGCCCGCGAAGTCATCGAGGTGCTCTCCTGCGCCCGCTGCATGTCCCTGTCGAGGCTGGCCAGGATGTACGGGCCGGGACTGATCGCGGACATGGAGGACGCGGGCCAGATCGTCGTTGACCGCACCGACCGGCACTTCGTGACGCTCGGTGACCGGTATCTGGGCGACATCGTGCGGAACTGGCTCAGCGTGGAGCGGCGGCTTGAGCTGCGCGACAAGGTCCCCGGCCACCAGGAGGACGAGCTCGGGGAACTCACGGTGGAGGACCTGCTCGCCTACGCGGCGTGGACGCACGACTGCCACGCCGAGCTGGCGCCGGCCCACGCGCTGGCTGCCGCCCAGGCCGCGGTCCGGCTCTTCGATCCGAAATTCGCGCTCAAATGCGCCGGCAGCATCGCACCCGGCGACAGTGAATGGCCCGCGGGGCAGCTGCAGAAGGCCGCCGCGTACCTGCAGCTTGGCCTGCCGCTGCAGGCGATGTCCGCCCTCGACGACGTCACCGAGGCGCAGATCAACGACCTCGCCCCCGAGGCCTTTGCCGAGCTGATCGCGGCCAAGGCCGACTGCATGGCCTGGCTGGAGGACCGGAGCGGGAAGGTTCCGGAGCTCATCCGGCAGGCCCGGCTGCGGCTTCAGGAGTTCCGCCGCGAAGATGGCGACGCGGACGCGCTGGCCCGCGCCGGCCTGTGCCTTGACCTCTGCGAGTTCAACTACCTGTCCTTCATCGGCGATTACCAGCCCATGATGGACCGGCTTGCTGCCGCCGCGGCGAGTGCCGATACCGACGCCATCGACCCGGTCCACCGGCTGCGCACCTCGATCATCCTGATGGAGGCCCTGTGCCTGACGGGCAAGGAACTGCAGGCCCGGGAGCTGATGCGCGACATCGGCGGACGGCTCGTTGAATGGGCCAACGTCCCGCGGATCCGGGAGAACTTCGCCTGGCGTTCCTTCAACGTCCTGCTCCTCTCCGGCCAGTGGCGGCAGAGCATCGACATGCTCAAGGACGCGAGCGGGCGCGCCGGGCATGGCCTGCACTCCGGCAGCGCCGCCACCGACCTCGCCGTCGGACTCGCCTACGTGTACGCCGGCCGCGGCCACCTGGCCCTGGACCCGCTGCTGGCCGCGATCGCCCAGCTTGAAGTCAGGACCAGCCTGCATGCGCTGCGCCAGGCCTACGCCGCCACCGCCTTTGCCTACGCGCAGATGGGGAACTCCGTGCAGGCCACGGTCTACCTGGACCGCGCCCGGTCCGCGGACGGTCCGGCGCGCTTCGTCGTCAGCAGTTCGGCCGAGTTCTGCATGGACATGACCTCCCGCTGGCTGGGCGACCCTGACGCGAAGGACCGGCTGGTCCACGCCGCCGAGCGGCACTTCCGGAACGGGCTCTACACCCTGGCGGGCATCAGTATGTTCGGCGCGACCGTCAACGGCACCGTCAAGGACTTCCAGTTCCTGGAGGAGATCGCTGCGCTGCGGGAGGGCCCGCTGGCGGAGCTGTCCCGGGTGGTGGCGGTCGGCAGCCGCAAAAAGGACGCCGTGACCATGCTTGAAGCGGCCGAACTCGCCGCCGCCTTGGAGCTCGACGCTGTACAGGCCAGGTGCGCGGCCCTCGCCTTTGATTTTGCCAAGGCCGCCGGGCTGGCCGGCAGCGCCACGGCAGCGCACAGCATGCTGGAATCCTTGTCCGACTCGGTGCCGGCCTTGCCGGTCGTTCCGCACAACAAGGGTCCGCTGCTGACCGAGCGGGAGCGGCAAATCGCGGCCCTTGCCGGCAACGGTGTTTCCAACAAAGACATCGCCCTGGAAGTGGGCATCTCGGTTCGGACAGTGGAGGGGCACTTGTACCAGGTATTCACGAAGCTCGGAGTGTCCTCGCGGAGTGATCTGCTTGGACTCATCTAGGGTCCGCGCAGCCGCTCCCGGCGAAGCCCGGCAGGGTGTCCTGACCGGACGCTCGGAAGACCTCTCATCGGCGGTGGAGGCACTTCAGGGCGGCACACACGTCGCCGTGCTGCTGCTCGGTGACCACGGGATCGGCAAATCGCAGCTGATGGAGGCCGTGGCCGAGGAGCTTCGCGGCCAGGTGACGCCGGTCCGTCTGCACGGGAGCCCGGCGCTGAGCCACGTACCGTACGGTGTGCTCGCACCGTTCATCGTGGGCCTGCCCGTGGAGGACGCCACCTCCCAGCTGGCCGTGCTTCGGACCTTCTGGAGCTACCTGGAAGGGCAGCGGCGGACAACGCAGAAGCCGCTGCTGCTGATCGTCGACGACGCCCACGACCTCGATGAGGCAACGGCGGGAGTGCTGGTGGAACTCGCCGCCGCCGGCTGGGCCAAGCTGCTGGTCGGCGCGGCGGCCCGCCCGGGTGTGCCCGAGCCGCTCCTGCAGCTCTGGTTCGAGGGCATCGCCGAACGGCACGACCTGCGCCCGCTCACCCGGGAACAAACGACCGAAATCCTGGCGGACCGGCTCGGCCCCCAGGTCCTGCCCAATGTCGCCGAGGTGCTCTGGGAGGCCTCCGGCGGCAACCCGCTGCTGCTGGGCTGCCTGGTGGACGACGCGATCAGCGACGGGACGCTGCTGCAGCGCAACGGGGTGTGGCTGCTCGCCCGCCCGCTGAACAGCCACGGCGAACGGCTCACCGACGTCGTCCGCCGCCAGCTGCTGCGGCGCCCGGCCGAAGAACGCAAGGCACTGAACCTCGTGGCGCTGGCCGAGCCCGTGTCCAAGGCCCTGATCGAGGCCATGGTGGACGAAGCCACCGTCGCCGGGCTGGTCGAACAGGAACTCCTCCGCATCTCCGAGGGCGCCGAGCCCGAACTGCGGCTCTGGCACACCATCTACGGCGACACCCTGCGGAACCTGGTTTCCCCCGCCCGCAGCCTGCAGCTGCGCCAGAGCCTGCTGCGGCTGATGGACCGGGAACCGGCCTCGGCCGAGGGGCTGCTGCGCCAGGTGAGCTGGTCGATGGAATGCGGCCTCGAGGTCGAGGACCGCCAGCTGCTCCGGGCCGCGATCCTGGCCGGCAGGCTCTTCCAGGACGACCTGGCCCGCAAGGCTGCCTCGCGGGTCAAGGACCCGGAACTGCAGCTCGCGGCCCGGGCGGTGATCGCACGGACGTATTACAACACCTCCAACCACGCGGCGGCGCGGGACATCCTGGAGGCGGATTTTGCCAAGGGACGTACCGTGGACAGCCTGCTGACAGGCTCACTGCTGTGGGCGGCGGTCCTCTCCGCGCTCGGGCATACTCCGGCGGACATCATGCACCGGGCCGAGGCGCTGCTCCACGCCGGCGAACGGCTGGCCGCGGACAACCCCGCCGACGCCGAGGGCATCCACGCGGCGACGCGGGAGCGGGTGCGGACGATCCGCGCCATGGTCCTGGCCCTTGCCGGCGACGCCGAGGCTGCCGGGGCGGCCGGCGGCGATGCGGCGGCCCAGGACGGGGGCCAGCCTCCGACCAGCAACCTCGAGAGGGCCTTCGGGCTGGCGCTGGAAGCGGAACAACTCCTGCTCGCGGGCAAACCGGACAGCGCCTACGCGGTGGCGGGGGGAGTGNGGCGATGCGGCGGCCCAGGACGGGGGCCAGCCTCCGACCAGCAACCTCGAGAGGGCCTTCGGGCTGGCGCTGGAAGCGGAACAACTCCTGCTCGCGGGCAAACCGGACAGCGCCTACGCGGTGGCGGCCGCCGCACTGGCGGCGGCCGGGACCGACCACGACGAACTGTACTTCCTCTCCGATTTCCTGGTGGTCCGCGCCGTCACGGCGGCGATCCACGGCGGGGACTGGGGCGCCGCGGACAGTCTGCTCGAGGGCTTTGTGGCGGGGTTTGGGCCCAGCTTGATCACCTTCGGCGGCGGCGTCCACACCGCCGCCGGGATCGTCCTGCTCTACCAGGGCCGGGCCGCCGAGGCCAAGCGCACGCTGCGGGCAGCCCTCGAAGCGCTGCGGCTGGCCGACCCCCAGCAGCTGTTTTCGCTGACCGCCGCGATGGCGTTCGCCGCCGCCGCCGACGCCGGCTTCACGGAAAAGGCCGCCGGGTTCCTGGCGGACTACGAATCCGCCCGCCCGCCTGTCTCCCGCTACCTGCGATCCCTCGCCGCCATGGCCGTGGTGTACGGCAAAGCCCGGCTCGGCGGCTACCGCCGCGCGGCGGAGGAACTGCAGCGGCTCGGAAACCCCGTCGGGGATGGCAGCACTGCGGGGCTGGAGTTCGATGCGCTGGCCTTCCGGCTGGCGCTCGGCGACCCGGACGCGGCGGTGCGGCTGCGCGAACTGAAACCGGAACTGGAGGGCCGCCGGGCGCGAGCCGTCTGCGGTTACGCCGCGGCGATCGGATCCGGTCTCCCCGGGGGGCTGCTCGACGCGGCCAAGACCTGCGAGGAGGCCGAACTGTGGGGCTTTGCGGCCCTGGCGTACGGCGACGCCGCCACGGCCTACCATGCCGCCGGCGACAGCTTGCGGGAGCGGATGGCGGCGGCCCAACGGCAGCGCTGCCGTGACCGTGCCGACAGCGCTTCCGGGGAGGAGCCGGCCGGCCAGGATGACACCCTCGGACTCCTGACCCGCCGGGAACGCGACATTGTGGCGCTGGCTGTCCGGGGCCTGAGTGACCGGCAGATTGCCGCCGATCTGCAGGTTTCGGTCCGCACCGTTGAGGGCCACCTGTACCGCAGCTACGCCAAGCTCAACGTCAAAGGACGCGAGGAGTTGCGCCGAATGGCCGAGGAGTAGGTGGTGCCTGCCCGGCCGGGGCGCGCTACGGCCGGGGGCACTCGGAGTTAGTCGGCGGCTACTTGGTATGCCGCCCCAGGAGCCCGGCGGGATTCGAGTACAGCCGCGTAGGCACCCGGGCCATACCCGCCGGGCAAACGAGTACTACTTACGGATGCCTTCGCCGCGCCCGGTCCTTAGCGTAGAGCTATCACTGGTTAAACATTGATTGCGAAGGTCTCTCCCATGTTCCAGCAAGAAGCCGGCGTGCCTGCCGGCAGCGGCAAAACGGACGCGATTCCACCAGCGCAACGCCCCCCGCACGGGCGGCAGGAAAAACCCTTCACCCGCCAGCACATCGTGGCGGACGTCCTGGAAACCCTGACATCAGGAACGGGCTGCGGCGTCGTCCTGGTGGGGGAGCACGGGGCCGGAAAATCCTTCATCGCCCAGCGCACCCTGGAGCAACTCGGTGACGACTACCTGGTCGTCCAGGTCCGGGGCAGTTCCATTTCATCAAAACTTCCCTATGGCGCCCTGAGCGTGCTGCTCAACGACCTCGATGCCTCCCACCTGGAGCACCCGCTGATGGTGCTGCGCGGACTCACCCAGCTCCTCCACGCCAAAGCCCAGGGCCGGGCCATTGTCCTGTTCGTGGACAACGCCCACGACCTTGACGACTTGTCCTGCATGATGGTCGCCCAGCTCAGCGCCGGGGGCCACGTGACCCTGCTGGCCGCCTGCGTTGACCTGCCGCACGTGGGCGGCGACATCATGGGGCTCTGGAAGGATGATCTGCTCCGCCGCGTGGATCTGGAGCCGTTTGATTTCGCTGAGACTGCCGCCACACTCAACCAGGAATACGGCGGCCACTTCTCGCACACGGCCGCCCGCGCGCTTTGGAGCGCCAGCGGCGGAAACGCCTTGTTCCTGCATTCCCTGGCCCGGGAACAGATCAAGCTCGGAACCATCGTCCGGCAAGAGGGCGCCTGGGTCCAGAGCGGCGGCTCCATCGCCCTGACCGGCGAGGTGCGCGATGTCGTCAAGGCGCGGTTGAACCGGCTCAGCCCGGGCCAGCGCGACGTCTTCGAACTGATCTCCCTGGCCGGCGCCGTGCCGCTGCAGACGCTCATGCGGATCTTCAACCCGCAGGACATGGACAACCTGCAGGAGCGTGCGCTGATCCAGGTCAGCCATGACCACCCGCCGATGGTCAGCGTCGCCAACACGGTGACCGCCGCCATCGTCGCCAGTGTGGTCCCTCCGGGCCGCAGCGCCGAGCTTCGGCGCCGTCTGACCGCGGTGCTGGCCGACACCGAGCAGGGCGAACCCGCCGGATCCGCCGACGTCGCGTGGGCACTGGACTGCGGGGAACAGATCAGTTCCGCCACGGCCCTCGCCGCCGCGCACCTGGCCAACAGCTCCTCCGACCCCGCCTCGGCGCTGCGGTTCATCCACGAAATCGACGGCGGCGAGGCGCTCGCCGGAGTGGCCATCGAATCCGTGCACGCCCAGATGGCGGCCAACGACGACGAGTCCGCCCGGCGCCTCCTCCACCAGCTCGACGGCGCAGCCGGTGCCGGGCTTCCGCTGCCGGAATGGGTTGCCCTGCAGCTGCTGCGCGTGGATCTTGACCTGCACAGCGCCGCCACCGCAAGCGATGCCCGGACCAGGCTCGGCCTTGTCCGGGACCGCCTCTACGGCCCCGCCGCGGAAGAACCGGCGCAGCTGCAGCCGGCCCGGGAGCAGCTGCGGCTGGCCGAAATTCGGCTGGCAGCGTTCGAGGGCCGCTATGGCGATGTCCTCGCAGCCCATGCCGGACCGGATGCGGAGCTGGGAACCGAAACCGGGCTGCTGACGGCGAGCCTGTTCTGCGAGGCCATGTCCGTTACCGGCAATGTCCTTGGCGCCATGGCCCTGGGCAAGCAGGTTGTCGCCGCGGCCGCCACCGTGCCGATGTCCGACCGCGCCGTCCGCGAGATCAGGGGCAGGTTCCTGCTGCTGATGCTGCTCTCGGCGAAGTTCCGCGAGGCCTCGGCCTTCCTCTCGGCCACCTCCGGCACCGCGGAGCCGCAAACGCGCCTCGGCGGGATGTTCGAGATCGTCCAGGGCGTGATCGACCTGCACGCCGGACACCTGGACGCCGCCGCCCCGTGGCTTGAGGCCGGGATGTGGCAGCTGCGGATGCAGGACCCGGATGCCTTGTCCTCCCTGGCCACAGCGGCCTGCGCCTATGCCGCCGGGCTTGCCGGGGACGAGGAAAGGGCCAGCCTGCTGCTGGCCGAGGTGGCACAGCCGCAACGTGCCAGCTCCTGGCTGGTGGACCGGATGACCCGGTACTTCGAACTGTGCGCGCTGGCCGAACTGGGCCAGCGGCCCGCGGCGATCCGCACCCTCGTCGCCGATTCGGACGCCGACGCCGAGGCGGGCGCCACGGCCACCGCACTGCTCTTCCTGTCCGCGGCGGCCCGGCTGGGCGACCGGCAGCTGTGCCAGAAGCTCGCCGGACTCGCCGGCAGGGTGACCGGGCAGTTCGCCCTGCTCTGCCTGCGGCTGGCCGACGGTGTGAAGGACTGCGCCAGCGAGCAGTTGCTGGCCGTTGCCAAGGATGCCGACGCGTCGGGGAATGCGGTGTTCGCCCGGGACGTGGCCCGCCGCGCCGTCCACTGTGCCAACGAAGCCGGAAACCGCATCGCGCTCCGCGTCTCCCAGCGCACCGAACAGTCCCTCGACGACAGGTTCGGCAGCCCCAAGAACGGCCTCCATTCGCTGACTACCTCCACCTTGACTGCCCGGGAATGCGAAGTCGCGGTCCGGGCCGCGGCCGGAACATCGAACCGCAAGATTGCCGAACAGATGCATGTCTCGGTCCGCACGGTGGAGGGGCACTTGTACCAGGTGTACGCAAAACTCCATGTCGCCAGCCGATCGGAGCTCAAAGATGTCATCTCGGGACCGGCGGCCAGCGCCCGCATCGGTTGACCCGCCCGGGGCCTTCCGGGGCCCCGGACGCGGTCGACGGCGGCGGGAGTGGCCCTGAGTGGAAAGCCTGACTGATGCCGCGACCCTGATCGGCCGGTCCGGCGTCGTCAAGGAGGTGGTTCGCTGCCTTCGTGACGAGGGCAGGGCCGGGGCCCTGATTGTTGGAAGCTCCGGGTCCGGCAAAACCGCCGTCGTCAAGGCCGTCCTGGCGGAACTGCACCCGCAGGGAACGGTGATCAGGCTCGCTGCGACGCCGGCGCTAGCCGCCGTCCCGTTCGGTGCACTGGCACCCTATCTGGCGGGCCTTCCGGCCCATGACCTCGACTCCTACGCGGCCGTGCTGGGCGCCGTCACGGCCAGCCTGAGGGCCGAGCCGACGCTGGCGCTGTTCGTGATCGACGACGCCCAAAGCCTGGACCGGGGGACCGTCCAACTCCTCGCGCAGGCGGTCGCGACCGGCGCGGCCCGGCTGCTCGCCACCTGCCGTCCGGGCCCCCTGATCCCCGAGGAGTTCCTCGCCCTGTGGGATGACGGCATCATCGCGAAGTTCGACCTGGCGCCGCTCAGCCGCGCCGAGGTGCACCAGCTCTGCGAACAGGTGCTGCGAGCGGAGGTGTCGCCGTGGGTGAGCGAGCTGTTCGCCCACCTGACGGACGGCAACCCGTTTATGCTGATGTCCCTGATCGAGCATGCCCGGGCCACCGGAGCCATCGGCCAGCGCCGCGGGGCGTGGTTCCTCCTCGCGCCGCCGGAGCTGGGAGACGTCCCGGCCGCGGACCTGCTGGACCACCAGGTCCGCTCCATGTCGCCGGAGGAAAAGACGGCGGCCGCGATCGTTGCCCTGGCCGGGCCGCTCTCGCTCGGGCAGATCCTCAGGTTCAGCAGCCCCCGGGCCGTCGACGCGCTCGAGATGGCCGGGATCATCACCGTCTCGCGGGACCGGGACCGGATCGTCAGGCCCGCCAGCCCGCTCATCGGGGAGATCATCCGCCGCCGGGTACCCGCGGGACGGAGCGCGGGTCTCCGGGCCAGCCTCCTGGCGCTGCCCTGGGCGGGTGCGGTTCACCCGGATGCGTTCATTAACCAGTTGCGCTGGGCACTGGATTCCGGCGCGGAGGTCCCGGCCCCGGAATTGCTCCGGGCGGCCACGGCCGCGAACATCGACCTTGATGCCGCGACGGCGCTCCGGGTAGCGGGCGCCATCGGGGACGACCGCTACCTCTCAGAGGCCAAGATCCAGCAGGCCTATGCGAACTACATCCTGGGCGGGCGCGAGGCGTCGGCCGGCTACCTGGAGGCCGCGCAGCCGGTGCGGTACGGCCAGGCCTCCTATCTGGCCGCCCTTTTGGCGGCCCGGCTCGGACCGGCGGCGGCAGCCCTGGAGCTTCCGCGCGACGACGGCGGCGGGGATCCGGAAACGGCCGGTGCCGCCCAGCCGCGCTGGGCGGGACCGGCCGTGGGTATGGCCACCGGCCTCCTGCTGGAGCGCTGGGAGGGCCGGACCGCGGAGCTCGAGGCCCGGTTGCAGGGGCTGGCCGCCGCCGCGGAGGGCAACCCGGAGATCCGCATCCCTGCGGTGTCGCGTCTGGCGGAGGTGCTGACCGCGCAGGGCCGGGTGCTGTCCGGCCTGGGCATCGACCGGGAAGCCTGGCGCGGGGTGCAGGGCGGCGGCCTGGCACTCCCTCTGGTCTACGAAGACGTGCTGGCGAGGCACTGCCTGAACCTGATCTGCGCCGGCGAATGGGAGGAACTCGCTTCCGTCCTTGACGACTACACCACCGCCCTGTCGCCGCGCCTGCTGTACAGCGGGGGCATGCTGCATGTGATGCGCGGCTACTCCCGGCTGCGGCAGGGCCGCATCCCGGAAAGCCGCACCGAGCTGCTGTTGGGGGTGGAAGAACTCCTGATCGCCGACCCCTGGGAGCTGCTCGCCTTCGCGCACGCCGTGGCGGCCTACGCCGCCGCCGCGGCCGGACACCCCGGGGACGCGGCGGAGCAGACGCTGGCGTTCCGCAGGACCGGCTACCGCGAGCCGGCGACGCTCCTGCTCCTCGCGGAGGCCTACTGCACGGCGGCGGAGGCTGCCTCCGGCCTTGATTCCGGCAACGCCCGCCGCGAACTTGACCGGCTCGCGTCCGAAGCGCAGCGGCAGGGGCTGCGGGGGGTGGAAACCGACATCAGGCGGCTCGCGCTGCGCGGCGGGGACACCGGGGCGGCGGCGGCCCTGGCGGCCAGCAGCGGGGCCGTCGAGGGCCCGGAGGCGCGCCTGCTGCGGGACTACGCGCTCGCCGTCGCCGCCTCTGATTCGACCGAGCTTATGGCGCTCAGCGACCAGGCCCTGAGCGCCGGCTACCTGCTCCTGGCGCTCGAAGCCGCCCAGCAGGCCGCACAGCTGCTTGAACACGACCCGGACAAGTGGAAGCTCACCGCGGTCCAGCGCAAGGTCCACCACCGCATGGTCGCCGCCGGCATGTCCGGGCAGATGAACATCGTCCGCGGCGAACACTACGCCGACCTCACCGCCCGGGAAACCGAGATCCTGAAGCTGGTGGCCGGCGGGGCCACAAACGCCGAAATCGCGGCCCGGCTGACCGTGTCCCAGCGGACCGTCGAAGGCCACCTGTACCGCATCTTCGGCAAGCTCGGCGTCAGCCGCCGCGGCGAGCTGATGGACATCCAGCGCGATCTTCCGCTGCCTTAAGCGCGGCCGGGCTGGCCTCAGCAGGGCCCGAGTGCGCCATTCAAGGGTTTTTCACCGTTGCCGCAGGGGATCCCGCGTATCTACTGCGTGACCTGGGCGGCGTCCGGGAGTATGCCTAAGTAGTGGCCCGGCGTAGACCGCAAGAGAAGTCGGGTAACCCCTACTCGTGTGCAGATGAGGCCTCCGCGATTGACTTAAGTCAGTCCCAGGAACGACTCACAAAGGTCTCAAAATGAGTAACTACAGGGCGGTATTCGACTGCGGGCAGCGCCCGCGGAGGAGCAGGGCCACAAGCCTGAGTTCCAGCGCCGCAATTGCCAGAGCCACCAGCAAGGGTGGCCGCGTCGACACCTCCCATATCCGAACTCCTTCATTGGAACCGTACGGTGCCCCAGCCGGCAGTCGTACCCCCAAGACGGAGCCGGCGGCGTCAGAGCCTTCTGAGACCGAGGCTCTCCCCCCAGCCGCCGCCGGCTCCCTTAAACGGTCTGCACCACTGAGAGATGTGGAACTGCCGTGAGCGCGGTGGACGAACACCGCGCCGGCTACAGAAAAAGAGGCAGTCGTTGGAATCGGCGCCCCGCCCGGGTCCTAAGGCCCGCAGGCGGGGCGTTTGATCACCCCCCGGCCGTCGGCCGGGAACCAGTGGCGGCCCGTCCCGTGGACTCCGGGATGTCCTGGGCGCGGCGCTACCGCCGCTGGCTGCGGTTCACCGACATATCCATTGTGACCTGTGCGGTCGCCGTGGCCTACGCGGTCCGCATCGACGCCGAGGGAGTGCTCGCCCGCACCCCTGCGGTCAGCACCTACGTTTCCCTCAGCATCGCCATCCTCCTGGCCTGGATCGTCGCCCTCGAAGTGCACCGCACCCGGGAGGAGACGGTCCTCGGCGTCGGGGCCGAGGAATACAAGCGGGTCATGGACGCCACCGTCGGGGTATTCGGGGGCATCGCCATCGTGGTCCTGCTGCTGGGAATCGATGTGGTGCGCAGCCACTTTGCGATCGCCCTCCCGGCCGGTTCGATGCTGCTCTTGCTCAGCCGGTGGCGGTGGCGGGCCTGGCTGAACCGCCAGCGTAACTTCGGCCACTACCTCTCCAAGGTGATCGTGGTGGGCGAAGCCGCCGACGTCGAATACGTCATCCGCCAGTTCGGCAAGGTCTCCGGTGCCGCCTATGAAGTGGTAGGGGCGGCCCTTCCGGCCGGCTACACCGCCAGCCACCTGCAGATTTCCGCGACCCGGGTGCCCGTGCTCTGCGATGTCGCCTCGGTGGCCGGAAAGGTCACCGAGACCGGGGCCAACGCCGTCGTCGTTGCCGGACAGCTGCACGGCGGAAGCCGCGCGATCCGCCAGCTCGGCTGGGCCCTGGAGGGCACCCACGCCAGCCTGGTCCTGGCCGCCAGCCTGACCGACGTCGCCGGTCCCCGGATCCACTGGCGGCCCGTCGAGGGCCTGCCGCTGATGCACGTGGAGCTGCCGGAGTTCAGCGGCGGCAAACACACGCTCAAACGCCTCGTCGACGTGGTGGCCTCGGCCGCGGCGCTGCTGCTCCTGGCGCCCCTGCTGTGCATCCTGGCCTGGATGATCGCCCGGGACAGCAAGGGCCCGGTCTTCTTCTGGCAGGAGCGGGTCGGCCGCAACGGCGAACGGTTCAAGATGGTCAAGTTCCGCTCCATGGTGGTGACCGCGGAGGAGGACCTGGCGCTACTCAGGGAGCTTAACGAGGGAGCCGGGCTGCTGTTCAAGATAAAGCAGGACCCGCGGGTCACCAGGTGCGGACGCTGGCTGCGGAAGTATTCGCTCGATGAGCTGCCGCAGTTCTGGAACGTACTCAAAGGGGACATGAGCCTGGTGGGACCGCGTCCTCAGCTGCCCTGCGAGGTGGAGGGCTACGAGGGCGACGTGACCCGCCGGCTGCTGATCAAGCCCGGCATCACCGGGCTGTGGCAGGTGAACGGCCGGTCGAATCTTGGCTGGGAAGAGAGCGTCCGCTGGGACCTCTACTACGTGGAGAACTGGTCGTTGACGGGAGACATCATGATCCTCTGGCGAACCGTCAAGGTGATCCTGAACCCGGTGGGGGCTTACTGAACGCTGGTGAGGGCCGGCGGTGAATTGAAAGGGCAGGACATGGGTCTCAGAATCGGCTACGCGCCGGGGGCGTTCGATTTGTTCCACATCGGGCATCTCAACATCCTCAAGCACGCCAGAAGCCAGTGCGACTTCCTGGTCGCCGGGGTCGTCTCGGACGACATGCTGGAACAGGCCAAGGGCCGGCTGCCCGTGATCCCGCTGGCCGAGCGGATGGAGATTGTCGGCAGCATCGGCTACGTGGACAAGGTCTACGCCGAAACCGTCCCGGACAAGCTCCAGGTCTGGGAGGAACTGCGGTTCAACGTCTTCTTCAAGGGCGACGACTGGAAGGGCACCCCGACGGGCGACAGGCTGGAAGCGGCGTTCCGGGAGGTCGGCGTCGACGTCGTCTTCTTCCCGTACACCGTGCAGACGTCCAGCTCCGCCCTGCGCACCGCCCTCGAGCTGATCAACCGTTCCCCCGAACCCGGGCACCGGCTCCACGGGATACGGCTGTGAACGGGCTGCACATCGCGATGGTGGGAACGCGCGGCGTCCCGGCCAGGTACGGCGGATTCGAAACGGCCATCGAGGAAATCGGCCAGCGGCTCGTGCAGCGCGGCCACCGCGTCACTGTCTACTGCCGCGAGACGGGCGGCGGCGACCGGCCCGCCCGGCACCTCGGCATGGACCTGGTGCACCTGCCGGCGCTGCGCAAACGTTCCCTGGAGACCCTCAGCCACACCGGGCTCTCCGTCGCCCACCTGCTCCGGCACCGGCCGGACGCCGCCATCGTCTTCAACGCGGCCAACGCCCCCTACCTGCCGGCCATCAAAGCCGCAGGCATCCCCGTGGCCACCCACGTCGACGGTCTGGAATGGAAGCGCGCCAAGTGGGGCAACGCCGGCCGGAACTACTACCAGCTTGTTGAACGGCTCGCGGTCCGGTGGTCCGACGCGCTGATCGCCGACGCCGCCGGCATCCAGGACTACTACCGGGAGAAGTTCGACGCCGACACGGTATATCTGGCCTACGGGGCGCCCATCCAGGCAAACGCCGGCTCGGACAGACTTCCGGAACTGGGCCTGGCGCCGCGCGGCTACCACCTCGTCGTCGCCCGCTTTGAGCCCGAAAACCACGTCCACCTCATCGTTGAAGGGTTCGCCCGGAGCGCCGCCCGGCTCCCGCTCGTCGTCGTCGGCTCCGCCCCCTATTCGGACCGGTACACCAACATGGTCCACGCACTCGGCGACGCGAAGGTCCGCTTCGCGGGCGGCGTCTGGGACCAGGCGCTGCTCGACCAGCTCTACGCGAACGCGCTGGTGTACTGGCACGGGCACTCCGTGGGCGGCACCAACCCCTCGCTGCTGCGGGCCATCGGATCCGGCACGGCCACCAACGCGTTCGACGTCGGGTTCAACCGCGAGGTGCTCGAAACCGCCGGCCGGTACTTCGCAGGCCCCGGCGACGTCGCCCGGCTGGTGCACGAGGCCGAGGCCCCCGGCTCCGACGCCGAGGCCCGCGGCCGGCACGCGCAGCAGCTGGCCCGCCGTTACAACTGGGACGACGTCGCGACCGGCTACGAACAGCTCTGCGAGACGCTCCTGAGCCCCCGGACACGGACCGCCCGGACGCGCGCCGGAGAAGGAACCAGGGGCCGACGCAGGGCGCCGCGTCCCAGCCTGGGGGCCGGACAATGACCGCCGCCGATCCGGGAATCGGCGTTGCCGCCCCGGCCGGTAACGGCTTCCGGGACACCGTAAGGCAGCTCGCCGCGGCCCAGAAGACGGCGGCCCGCGGGGCACCGGCCTACTCCCGCTACGTCAACCGCAGGCTGGGACGGCTGCTGGCCGCGCTGGCCCTGCACGCCGGGCTGGGGCCCAACGCAGTCACGGCGGTCAGCGCGGTCTTCACCTTCTCGGGGATCGCCCTGCTGATGATGTTCCCGCCGTCCGGAGCCCTGGGGATCGGGGTGGCCCTGCTGCTGGTGGTCGGCTACGCCCTGGACTCGGCCGACGGACAGGTCGCGCGGATGCAGGGCAGCGGATCGGCCGCGGGGGAGTGGCTGGACCACATGGTGGACGCGGTGAAAACCTCCGCGCTGCCACTGGCGCTCGCCGTCGGGCTGTACCGCTTCGGAACCGTGGACCGGCGCTGGCTGCTGGTTCCGCTGGCCGCCGCCGTCATCTCCGCCGTGCTGTTCTTCAGCATGATCCTCACCGAGCAGTTGCGGCGCCAGCAGGGCCTGGTCTCCGTGGCCGCCCCCGGCGGCCGGTCCTGGCTCCGCTCGGTGCTGGTGGTCCCGATGGACTACGGGGTCCTCTGCCTCTGCTTTGCCCTCTACGGCGTGCTTCCGCTCTTCCTCGCCGCCTACACCCTGATCGTCGCCGCCACGGCAGGCTTCCTGCTGTTGGCATCCGTCAAGTGGTTCCGGGAAATTTCCGCCTTCCCGCCGGCGCACGGCCGGGCCGGCCGGCACAGCCGCACGGAACCATCCGCACCAACCGGCAGCACCACTGGAACTGGGGTCCCGCAATGAACACAGCACACCACGGGCAAGGAGCCCACAGCGCCGGCAGGCGCCGACGCCTGCTCGCCACTTCGGTGGGCATTTCGGCTCTGCTCGCCCTGGGCGGCACCGTCTGGGCCACGGGCCAGGACACCGTCGCCCGGGCGGCAGGCGAACGGCCCGGCCAGGACACCGTTGCCCGGGCCGCCAGCCCGAAACCGGAGGCGGCGGGCCCGGCGGCCCCTGCGCCGGACAAGGCCGCGGCGACGGGCGCGCCGGCGCCAGTGGGGCCGGCATCTCCGGAGGCCCGGCCCGAGCCGAGCCCGGTGGACCGCCAGGGCAAGTCCGAGCAGCAGCTCGCCGAAACACCGCAGCCCACCGCGGCGCCGGTGGACCTGAAGGACAAGAAAGCTGTCAAGGGCGGCGTCTCGGCCGCCATCACGGACGTTCAATCCGTCCGGGGCGAGGCGAAGGGCATCGGTGAAATCGCCGGCCCGGCAGTGCGTTTCAAGGTCACCGTGACCAACAGCACCTCAGAGCCCATCTCCCTGGACTCCGCCGTCGTCGACGTGGCGTTCGGCCGGGACGACGAGCCGGCCGGATCCCTGAGCGGCCCGGACACGGCCGCCTTCCCGTCCGTGGTGGCGCCCGGGACCAGCGGAACCGGTGTGTTCGTCTTCGCGGTGCCCCTTGGGGCCCGCGACAACGTCAAGATCCATCTCAACCTCGAGGCCGAGACGCCGGTGGCGACGTTTGCGGGCAAGTTGCCGGCCTAGGCGGACCCTGCCGGCCAAACAGAACTGACCGTTGAATCACAGGAAAGGATCCAGGCCATGGCAACACAACTGGACACCCTGCCATCGCTGCTGCTGGTGCGGACCACGGCCCGGCGGGGGAGGAAAGCGGCAAAACGGCTGCGGGCCGGCATCGCCTTCGCGCACCTGCGGCTCCGGAACCTGGCAGCCCGCCGGCCCGCCACCGGCACCGCCCCCGTCGTCGTGTCCATGACGACGCACGGGGCCCGGCTGAAGACTGTTGCGACGGCGCTCGAATCAATCGCCCGCGGCAGCACCAGGCCGCAACGGCTGCTGCTGTGGCTGCAGACGCCGGAACAGTTCCGGACCGCTCCGGCCGCCCTGCGCCGGCTCGAACGCCGCGGCGTGGAGGTCCTGCTGAGCCCGGACTACGGCCCCCACACCAAGTACTACCCGTACGTCGCCTCGGTGGAACGGCACACCCTGCCGCTCGTAACCGCCGACGACGACATCATCTACCCGCGGAACTGGCTGGCGCTGCTCACCGACGCCAACCGCCGGCACCCGGACACCGTCTGCGGGCACTGGATCAGCATCATCGGCCCCTCCGTGGACGGGATTGCCGACTACGCCACCTGGGCGCGGGCCCGGGACACCGCCGCCCGCACGGCAAATTTCGCCGTCGGCGTATCCGGGGTCATCTACCCGCCGGCGATGCTCCAGGAACTCAAGGGGCACGGCACCGGTTTCGCCGCCGCCTGCCCGGGAGCCGACGACATCTGGCTCAAATGGGTGGCCCTGCGCGCCGGGATACTGGTCCGGCAGGTCCGTCCGGTGCCGCGGCACTTCCCGATGATCCCGGGAAGCCAGGGCGACGCGCTGATGAAAACGAATGTCGGCGAAAGCCGAAACGACCACTGGATCCGAGGCCTCTTCACGGCCGAGGACGTGGCTGTGCTGACCAGCAGCGCCGCCAGACACCGAATGGACTAGGGGGAAGCACATGTTCCGGAACGCCACGCTGGGGAGCGCTCAGACGAAAAATGCAGGGCTAGCGCCCTACCCGGCGCCGGGAGGCGCCGCTGGGAACCAACTACAACGAATGCTCGCGGTGCTGCTGGGCACTGCGCTGGCGCTCTCACTGGTGCTGGTGGGCGCCCCGCCGTCAGCCGCCGACACAGCGCCGGCCGATCCGGCGAGCCCGTCCACGCCGGTCACGGTCTCCGCCGACGCGCTCCCCACCGCCCAGATCAACGGGGTGGCCTGGACCCAGCTCGTCATCGGCAACACGGTGTACGTCGGCGGCGACTTCAGCCTTGCCCGGCCCGCCGGGGCCCCCGCCGGAACCGGCGAGGTTGCCCGGAACAACATCCTGGCCTACAACCTGACCACCGGGGAGCTGCTGAACAGCTTCACGCCGAGCTTCAACGCCGAGGTGACGGCCCTGGCGGCGTCCCCGGACGGATCGCGGCTCTACGTCGGCGGCTCCTTCACCACGTACAACGGCGCCACGGTCTGGCGCGTCGTGGCGCTCAACCCGTCCAACGGCGCCCTGATCATGAGCTTCCTGCCGAAGATGTCCGCGTCGGTGCGCACTATCGTGGCGACGGACAGCACCGTCTACCTGGGGGGCCTGTTCGGCTCCGTGGGCTCCGTAGCACGCGGCCGGCTCGCCGCGTTCAACGCCGCGGACGGCGCGCTGCTGCCGTGGAATCCGGTCGCCGAGGGCGGCCGCGTCAACGCCATGGCGCTCGCGCCCGACGGTGCCAGCATGGTGGTGGGCGGCGCGTTCACCACCCTCAACGCTTCCAGTAACCCAGGCATGGGCCTGGGCAAGGTGGATACCGGCGCCGGCGCGCTGCTGCCCTTCCAGATCAACAGCCTGGTGCGCAACGGCGGCACCAACGGGGCCATCACCACGCTCGCCAGCGACGGCTCGAACGTCTACGGCGCAGGTTACACCTTCGGCCGCACCAGCAACCTCGAAGGGATGTTCTCGGTCAAATGGTCCGATGACACCACCAACTGGCTCGAGGACTGCCACGGGGACAGCTACTCCATCAAACCGATCGGCGGCGCGGTCTACCTGGCCGGCCACCCGCACTACTGCGGCAACATCGGCGGCTTCCCGCAGACCCAGCCCTGGAGCTTCAACCGCGGCATCGCGTTCGGCAAGGAAGCCACCGGCACCATCACCACCGAAAGCCACGGGTACTTCAACTACGCCGGCAGGCCGTCGCCGCCGCTGCTGAACTGGTTCCCCTACCTCGACTCAGGCACAGTCACCGGCCAGGACCAGGGCCCGTGGACGGTCAACGGCAACGACGACTACGTGGTGATGGCCGGTGAATTCACCTCCGTCAACAACCAGCCCCAGCAGGGGCTGGTCAGGTTCTCCAGGACCGGGCTCGCCCCGAACCAGCGCGGGCCCCGCGTCACCGGCGCCAACCTGACCCCCACCCTGTCCAGCCCCGCCGCCGGCACCGTCCGGGTCCGCTGGCAGGCCAACTGGGACCAGGACAACGAGAACCTCGTCTACGAGGTCCGGCGCAACGGCGCCGTCATCGCCACCCTCAACCAGGCGTCCACCTTCTGGCGCCGGCCCGGCATGACCTTCCTGGACACCTCCCGGGTTCCGGGGCAAAGCTACACCTACCGCATCTTCGTCCGGGACCCGTTCGGCAACGAGGCCCGCAGCGACACCGCCAGCATCACGGTGCCGGGCTCCGTGGCGTCCCCGGGCAACTACGCCCAGCAGGTCCTGGCTGACAATCCGGGCAACTACTGGCGGCTCGGGGACGGCGGCGGCACCACAGCCGTGGACCTGGCGGGCCGTGATGACCTGCAGTTGCAGCCCGGTGCCGGTTTCGGCGCCCCCGGCGCCCTGAACGGCGACGCGGACACGGGCGTCGCCCTCAACGGCAGCCAGGACGCAGTCGCCAGCGACCCGACCCTGGCAGCCCGGCCGGACACCTTCAGCACCGAGGCGTGGATCCGCACCGCCTCCACCGCGGGCGGACAGATCGTCGGCTACGGAAACGCCCAAACCGGGCTCTCGGCCGACCTGGACCGGACCGTGTACATGGACCCGGGCGGGCGCATCTTCTTCGGCGTCCGGCCCGGCGGCAGCTCCGGCACCCGGGTCACGGTCAACTCGACGGCGACCTTCAACGACAACCAGTGGCACCACGTCGTCGCCTCGCTCGGCGCCGACGGGATGAAGCTCACCATCGACGGGGTCGCCGCCGCAGCACGGCCCGGCACCACCACCGCCTGGCCGTTCGACGGTTACTGGCGGGTCGGCGGCGACAGCCTCACCGGCTGGCCCAACTGGCCCACCTCGCAGAAGGGCCAGCCGCCCTACATCGGCTTCCTCAACGGCCAGATCGACGACGTCGCGCTCTACCCCTCGGTGCTTCCGCTGTCCCGGATCCAGGCCCACTACGTGGCCTCGGGCCGCACCGTGAACGCGCCGCCCTCGCCGCCGGTCGCGGCCTTCACCTCCGCGGTCACCGGCCTGACCGCGGCGGTGGATGCCAGCACCTCCTCGGATGCCAACGGCCCGATCGCCAGCTACGCGTGGGCGTTTGGCGATGGTTCCACCGGAACCGGCGTGACGGCGCAGCACAGCTACGCCGCCGCCGGCAGCTACGACATCAGGCTTACGGTGACGGACAACTCCGGCAGTACCGCAAGCGTGACGCGGACCGTCACGGTGACGGCCCCGCCGCCGAACCAGCCGCCGGTCGCCGCCTTCACATCCTCCGTTACCAACCTTGCGGCTGCTTTTGACGCCACCGGATCCAAGGACCCCGACGGCACCATCAGCAGCTACGCCTGGGACTTCGGCGACGGCGGCTCGGGGACCGGTGCGACGGCGTCGCACAGCTACGCCGCGGCGGGGACCTACCAGGTCACCCTCACCGTCACGGACGGGGCGGGGGCCACCGGCCAGCTCACCCAGGCCGTGACCGTCACGGCCCCGCCCGCCAACGCCCTGGTGGCCGCGGACGCCTTCGGCCGGACCACCACCGGCGGATTCGGCACCGCGGATGTCGGCGGAGCGTGGACAGTCGCCGGTGGCGGCAGCAACTTCTCCGTCGCCAACGGGGCGGGAGCGGCTACCATCGGCACCGCGGGCGCCAGCAGGTACGCCTACCTGAACAGCGTCGCGACGGCGGACTACGACGGCCGCATCACCGTCTCGGCCGACAAGGTCCCCAACGGCGGCGGCATGTTCGCCACGCTGGTGGGACGGCGGGCAAACAACAACGAGTACCGGGCAAAGATCAAGGTTGCCGCCACCGGGGCCGTGTCGCTCTACCTCACCAAGGTGGTGGCCGGCGCCGAAACGACCGTTGCCGGGCCGCTGGCGATCGGCGGGCTGACCCTCGCCGCCAACGACCCGGCGATCATCCGGCTCAAGCTGGACGGCACCGCGCCCACCGCGGTCAGCGGCAAGGTCTGGCGCGCTTCCGCGGCTGAGCCCGTCGCCTGGCAGCTCACCGTTAGCGATGCGACGGCCGCCCTGCAGGCCGCGGGCGCCGCCGGCGCCGGCGGCTACGTCTCCGGTTCCTCCACCAACCTGCCGGTAGTCCTGCGGCTGGACAACCTGAACATCACCGCAGGCGGCGCGGCCCCCGCGCCCAACGCGGCCCCGACGGCGGCGTTCACCTCAACTGTCAACGCGCTGCAGGCCAGTTTCGACGGCACCGGCTCCGCCGACACCGACGGGACCGTGGCCGGGTACGCCTGGAACTTCGGCGACGGCGCCACCGGAAGCGGCGCCGCCGCCTCGCACAGCTATGCCGCCGCCGGGACCTACCAGGTAACGCTCACCGTCACCGACAACGCCGGTGCCACCGGCACCATCACCCAGGCCGTGACCGTCACCGGGAACCCCCCGGCGGGCCTGCTCGCGGCGGACGGGTTCGGGCGCGACCTCACAGGCAGCTGGGGGTCCGCCGACACCGGCGGCGCCTGGACGCTGGCCGGAACGGCCGCCAATTACACGGTGGCCGGCGGAACCGGGATCATCACTACGCGCTCCGGCGGGATCTCCCGGCTGGCCACCCTGGCCGGTGTTTCTGCCACCGCAACCGACCTCTCGGTGAAATTCGCGCAGGACAAGATTGCCACCGGCGGGGGCACCTATGTCGGTGCCGTCGGGCGCAAAGTCGGCGACGACGAATACCGCGCCAAGCTGCGGATCGCTGCCACCGGCGCGGCGACGCTCTTCCTGACCCGGGTATCCGGCGGTACGGAGACGACGCTGCAGTCCGCAGCGGTGGCCGGCCTGACGGTGGCCGCGAACGACCAGCTCCGGCTCAGGGTGCAGGTCACCGGAACCAGCCCCACCACGGTGCGGGCCAAGATCTGGCGGGACGGGGCAGCCGAGCCGGCGGCCTGGGGGCTGACGGCAACGGATTCGACGCCGTCGCTGCAGGCGGCCGGCGGCATCGGGCTGCTGACCTACCTCTGGAGCACCGCCACCAACGCGCCGGTGGCTGTCCGGTTCGACGAGTTGTCCGTGGCCAGGCCATAGGGGAGGGGGTCGATGATCCGGATCCGGACGAAGGTGGCGGGTGAGCCGCCGGGCCGACCACCGGTTTGCACAACGGTTTGCTCCGCCAACTGAGCTAAGGAAGGCCATGAACTCTCCCTGGAGGAATTGGGGCGCGGCGCTCGCCGCGGCGCTGGTCCTCGCCGCCGCCCCGCCCGCCTCCGCGGACACCGCGCCCCTTGATCCGGCGGACCCGGCCACCCCGGTCACCGTTTCCGCGGACGCGCTGCCCACGGTGCAGATTGACGGCGTCGTCTGGCAGCAGACCATCATTGGCGACACCGTGTATGCGGTGGGCAAATTCGACACCGCCCGGCCCGCCGGGGCCGCCGCAGGCACCCAGACCACCGAGCGCAAGAACATCCTTGCCTACAGCCTGAGCACCGGGCAGTTGGTCACCGGTTTCACGGCATCCCTGAACGCACAGGCCCTGGCCGTGGCGGCGTCGCCGGACGGCAGCCGGCTCTACGTTGGCGGGGACTTCACCGAGGCCAACGGCCAGCCGGCCAGTAAGGTGGTGGCCCTCAACCCGCAAACCGGGGCCACCGTCGCCGGCTGGGCGCCGCGAATGTCCTCGACCGTCCGGGCGATCGTGGCCACCGCCGGGACGGTCTACCTGGGCGGCCTGTTCAGCACCGTCGGGTCCACCTCCCGGTCCAAGCTGGCCGCGGTCCGCGCCAGCAACGGGACACTGCTGCCCTGGAAACCGCTCGCAGCCGGCGGCAGGGTCAACGCGCTGGTGCTGGCGCCCGACGGCAGCAAGCTGGTTGCGGGCGGCCTGTTCACCACCCTGAACGGCACCAACAGACCGGGCTTCGGGCTCGGTGCCGTCGACGCCCTCACCGGGGCCAACATCGTGACGCCGGTGAACGACGTCGTCCGGAACGCGGGCACCGGCTCCGGCATCACCTCGCTCTCCAGCGACGGCTCGAACTGGTACGGGACGGGCTTTATCGACTCGAAGATGAACGGCACCGGCACCCTGGAGGGCTCCTTTGCGGGGAACTGGTCCGACCTGGGGGTCAAATGGATCGACGACTGCCACGGCGACTCCTACAGTGTGTTCGCCAGCAACACGGCGGTCTACAAGGCCGGCCACTCCCACTACTGCGGCAATCTAAAGGGGTTCCCGGAGACGACGCCGCGGACCTGGCACCGGGGACTGGCCTACAGCAGGGAGGCCACCGGAACGCTGACGAAAGACATCCACGGGTTCCCGAGCTTCACGGGCAAGCCGGCGCCGTCGCTGCTGGTCTGGTACCCGGACCTGGACACAGGGACGGCCACCGGCCAGAGCCAGGGACCCTGGTCCGTGACCGGCAACAACAGCTACGTGGTGATGGGCGGCGAGTTCAAGAACGTCAACTTCAAAGGCCAGCAGGGCCTGGTCCGGTTCGCGGTCAGCTCCCTGGCCCCGGACAAGGAAGGACCCCGTTCCTCGTCCGCGTCCACCAACCCGGCGCTGACCTCCCCCTCGTCGGGGCTCATCACGGTCAAGTGGCAGTCCAACTGGGACCGGGACAACGCGGCACTGAGCTACCGGCTCTCACGGGACGGACGGTTGATCAGCACCCAGGCGCTGTCCACCACGTTCTGGAACCGGCCGATGATGGAATTCAGGGACACGGTCGCCCCCGGAACAACGCACAGCTACCGGGTGGTGGTGACGGATCCGTTCGGCAACTCCAAATACTCCACCACGGTCAGCCTCACGGCCCGGTGAGCCGGCCGGCAGCCCGCCGACTCAGCCATTGAAACGGATCCCGCCGGCGGCACCCTCGGCCAGGAGGTTGAGGCTGTCCGCCCAGCGGTTCGTCGACAGGCCCTGCACCGAACTGGCGGCACGGCTGATCACGCGGACGGGGTACTTCGAGCCGTTGCCGAAGTCGAACTGGTTGCGGCCCAGATAGTTTGCCGCGACCGTCACCGTGATGGTCGCGTACTTGCCGTGGTCGATGTTAATGGAGGTCTGGCCGTCATCCACCCAGTTCCTCTCGACCACCACGTTGCCCAGCCGGGCCAGGTTCTGCTGCAGCATGATGCCGATACCGGCGTGAGGGCCGCGGGGGCTGGGGCCGGTGCCGCGACCGGGCCGGGCGCTGGCCACGATGGTGTTGCCGGCAATCCGGATGTTCTCGCCGCCCTGCACTTGGATGCCGTCGTTGTGGGTGCCATCGCTGTGGGCCGGGTCGTTGGACCAGAACGTCAGCGAATGGATGTAGTTTCCCTCGGCCGTGACGTTGGCGCCGGGCGGGCCGCCGGGTCGGTTGAAGATGCCGAGGCCGTCGTTGGTGCCCTGGATGTGGTTGCGCCGGGCCGTGTAGTCATGGCCGACGATGCCGTCCCGGTAGTAGGAGGGGCGGTCCGGGATGATGGTGTTGTCTTCGACCACGAGGTTCACGACGCCGTCGCCGGTGGCATCGATGATACCGGTGTTCGATGCCGGGATGCCCGGGCCGCCGTGGAGCCGGCTGTTGCTGATCGTCACGTCCCTGGCGCGGACCTTGACGTCGCCGTAAATCTCGAGGCCGTCCAGGACCGTGCCGTCCTGGGTAATCACCAGCTCGGCCCCGGCCGGGTTGAACGGCTTCAACACGGCTCCGGCGGGCACCCCGGTGGTGGTTTCCGAGGGGCGGTAGCTGCCGGCCGCAAGCTGCGACCGCGGCACCGGGGGCGGCGTGGCGGCCGGATTCGGCGCTGTGGCAGTGGGGGCGGGAGCCGGCAGTGTGAGAGCGCGAGCCGCCGTCGCAGCTGGGGCGGCGGCGTCTTGGGCGGCGGGAGGTTGCGCGGCAGGCTGGCCGCACCCGGCCGTCAGGGCCGCCGCCAGCACCGCTGCGGCCAGCGCGGCGCCGGTGTTGCGGGTGGGACGGGCCATGCTCGGTCACCTCCGGGGTCTCGTCATCCGTCCCGCCGGGGGCGGGACACTGCGGCTGAGACCTGCCTCCACGCTAGCCGAGTCCGCGGCGGCTTTCCAAGGCCGCGGTGCCAGGCGGGGTGGCGGGCTACTTCCGGCGGTACTCGCTGTAGACATAGCCGAAGGCCGCTGACGCCATCCCGAGTCCGCGGGCCGCGGTGCGCAGGCCCCTGGCCTGGTGCGCCGTCGAGCCCGTCAGGAGTCCCGCGCCCAGGCGGGCGGCACCGCCGATCAGCCGGAGCGAACCCGCGGCCAGTGACGAAGCCCGCGCCGCCAGCCTCGGGGCCGCCGCAGCGGCGAGCTCGAGGTTGACCCGGGCCGCGGAGTTCCCGCTCCGGAGTGCCCGGCGCAGCACCCAGCCTCGGGTCAGCCGCGACGCCGGGACACGGTCCACCACCACCGCCTCGTCGCACCACAGCATGGACCCGCCGCGTTGCACCAGCTGGCGGGTGAAGAGCGTGTCCGAGCCGCCGCTGAGGCCGAACCGCTCGTCGAAGGTCAGGCCGAGCGCACGGATCTGGCGCAGGTCCAGGAGCAGGTTGTTGGTCGCCGCGACGGTCAGCGGCGTGCCGGTGGCGAGCCGGCGGCGACGGAAGAACCGCCCGGCCTGGATCCAGGGGTCCGGTTCGTGTTCGTACTCGCTGATCACCGGGCCGACGACGGCTGCGGCCCCGGTCCGGTGCTGCAGCTCCACCAGCTGCGCGAGCCAGTGTTCGGAGGGCACTTCGTCGTCGTCGATGAAGACCAGCAGCGCCGCGGCTCCGGCTTCCGCGAGGGCGCGGTTCCGTGCGGCGGCGATGCCGGGCCGCGGTTCGTGGGCATAGCGGACCAGGCCCGGGCCCAGGGTGCCGGCGATGTCCCACACGGCCGCCTGGGCGCTCGCCGCCGGGTCATTGTCGATCACCAGCACGGTGGCCGGCGGCCGGTCACCGCCGACCAGGGTCATGGCCTGCGCGGCGAGGCGGGGGAGCGCAAGGCTGATGTCCCCGGGTCTGCGGTAGGTCAGGACCGCGATCACCACGGCCCCTGCGGAGCCGACGTCGTTAGCCATAGAGGCCTCCTGCCTCGTTGGGGATGTCCGGGGTTTCCGGACCGTCGGGTGCGGCCCGGGCCGCCCGGGCGCCGGGGTGGCCGCCGCTGTCGCCCGGGTTGCCGGCGCGCCCGGCGAGGCTGCGCGCCTGGGCCAGGAAGGCTGCCAGCAGCCGCCGGTGGAAAAGCCACAGCGCCCCCGCCGCCAGGGCAAAAAAGATCACCAGACCGCCTAAGAGATGCCACAGCCTGCCCGCGTCCCCGAGCTGCCACAGGCCGTAGCCGGCGGCACCCCACAGTGCCGCGTGGGCCGCCGGCAGGATGGACGCCAACTGGGACCTGGCGCTCACCCCCGTCAGCCGGGTCTGGATCCGCAGCAGCACGGGGGTCAGCAGGACGCCGGCCGCGGTGTAGCCGACGGCGACGCCGAACACCCCGAACTGCAGGCCGATGACGATTCCGCCCACCTGCACGACGGCGGCGAGAATCTCGTAGCGCACGATCAGCGCCCCGCGGCCCAGCCCCTTCATCAGTGAGGGGGTGATGTAGAAGATCGTCTCGCGTGCGCCCCCGATCGCCAGGACACTGACCAGCGCCGCCGCCGGCATCCAGTCCGGCCCCAGCACCAGGTGGACCAGTTCGGGTGCGGCGCAGGACACAAAGACCATCAGCGGAACGGCCAGAAGGGCAAGGACCCGGGTGGCGGCCACGAGGCTCGCTGCCACCCGCTCGGGTTCCTGCGCCGATCGGGCAAAGGCGGGAAACATGACCCGGTTGACGGTCTGCCCGATCAACTGCACCGGAACCACCAGGATCCGGTAGGCCATCCCGTAGATGGACAGGGCGGAGACGCCGAGCACCCGGCCCACCAGGATGTTGTCCAGGTTGCGGGAAAAGTAGGCCAGGCAGTCGGTGGCGAAGACGCTCAGGCTGAACCCCAGCAGCGGGCCCACGGAGCGGAGCGCGAAGTTCGGCGCCGGACCCCGGCTGGCGGCCAGCAGCATGGCGGCACAGACGACGTCGGTGACCGCCACCTGGTAGACCATGGACCACGGCCCTGCCCCGGCGAGGGCGGCGCCGATGCCCGCCGCGCTGCCGGCGGCCGCGGCCGCGATGTCGGCTGCGCCGACCCGGTGCAGCTGCAGGTCCCGGGCCAGCAGGGCGCGCGGAGTGATCCCGAGCGCCTTGACCGGGATGGCGAACGCCAGCACGCGCAGGATCGGGTCCAGCTCGGCCACCGCGAAGAACGCGGCCACTGCCGGGGCGGCAAACCACGTCCCCGCCGCGAGGGCCGCTGCCACCAGGAGGTTCAGCGTGGCGGTGGCGCCGGCCAGCCGCCGGGTGATGTCCTGGCGCTGGATGAGCGCCGCGGACAGGCCCTGGTCCAGGAGCAGCGCGACCAGGCTGATGTACACGGTCGCGGCGGCGATGGTGCCGTAGCTTTGGGGCCCCAGCAGCCGGGCCAGCACCACGGCGCAGCCGATCTGGAATCCCTGCCGGGCCAGCACGGCGCCGAAGCTCCAGCGCACGCTGCGGGCCGTTCTCCCGGCGAGGCCGGCTGTCATTGACGGCCGCCGGCGGCCTGGGCAAGGTGGTCGGCCATCACCTTCCCGTAGCGCTCCGGGCTGTGCCGGAATTCCGCCTCGACGGAGTCCGTCCGGGCCTTGCCGGCGTACTCCGGCCACGCTTCGGCCACCCGGGCGAGCGCGGCGGCGAGGCCCGCGGCGTCGCCGGGCTCCACGAACTGGGCCGAGCGGTAGCCGCCGGCGGCCTCCCGCAGCCCGGAGGTGTTACTGACCACGACGGGCCGCGAGGCCAGCAGGGCTTCCACGGCCGTGTTCCCGAACGGCTCCTCCAGCCGGGACGGAACCACCACGACGTCGGCGTCGGCCAGGAAAGGGAAGACGTCGGCCTGGAACCCGTGGAACCTCACGTGTGCGGCGGCACCGCCGTCGGCCACCTGGCCGCGCAGCGCGGTCTCATAGTCCTCGTAGCCGGGGAAGACGGCTCCCACGATCGAGAGCTCCGCGTCGATGCCGCGGCGGCGCATCTGCAGCAGCGCCTCGACGGCGACGTCCACGCCCTTGCGGTGCGAGAGCCGGCCCACGTAGGCGATCCGCAACCCGCCGTGCAGCCGCTCCCGGGGCCGGGCGGGCTCCGCGGGGCCGGGCACCCCGTTGTAGACCACCGTGGAGCGCCCGCGCAGGGCCGGCAGGGAGGCGGCCAGCGTGTCGGCACTGAACTGGCTGTTGGTCAGGATGCTCCCGGAAAGCAGCAGCGGCGCGGCCAGTGCGGCGCGCAGCAGGCGCGGCGCCTTCGCCTCCGCCTCGTGGACGTGGGTGACGACCGGGACCCCGGTGAGCCGGCCGGCGATGGTCCACAGCGGCACCGTGATGGTGTTGGCGAGGATCACGTCCGGTCGGGCCCCGCGGATCACACCGACGCTGCGTGGCAGGCCGCGGGCCGACTCCGCGGCCAGCCGGAACAACCCGGGGCCCGAGAGCAGGGATTTGCGCAGCACCGGAGTCGGCGACAGGACGACGGCGGCGCCGCGGCGCTCGAGTTCGGGGACCAACGGCCCGGGTTCCGGCAGCGCCACCAGGACCCGGGCGCCGGCAGCGCGCAGGCCATCGATGGTTTCAAGGAGGACACGGTCGGACCCGTAGAGGTCGGCACTCGGATGCGCCACCAGCACCGTCAATCCGTGCCCGGTCTCGTCCATCGTTCCCCCCGCGGATCCGTGCCCCGGCGGACGGGACGCCCATCGGCAGGGCCGGGCGGCCGCGCGCGGGGACCCGGTCCTGGCGAGGAGCCGTTGAGACCCACGGAATCCGCCCAGGCTTAGGGAAAGACTACGGCCGGCTCCAGGCTTTGGCTAGGATTCCGGGCCGGTCCCGGCGGAGCAGCGGATTGCGCCCGGCAGCGAACCGCCGGCTGCTCCCCAATGCCGGGAAAACCGGTGCAGGTTAAAAGCTTCCGCCGGGCACCTTTGCGGTCAATAATGGTGCGACTAGGGGACCGTGAAGGACCGTGCCGGCGCGGCATGGCATGGGAACCGCATGGGGGTTCCTTTGGAGCTTGCAGAGTACGGCAGGGCGATCGCGCGGGGGTGGTGGATCCTGCTGGTCTGCCTGCTGGCGGGACTCGGCGCGGCAACCCTCGTCACGGCCCGGACGGCGCCGGTGTACCAAAGCAGCGTCAAGTTCTTCGCCGTCACCCCCTCGGCAACGGGCCAATCGAGCCTGCAGTCCCAGGAGCTCTCGCGGAACCGCGTCACCGCCTACGCCAACCTCGTCAAGAGCGAGGGTTTTCTCGGCCGGCTGGTCAGGGACAGCGGCACGGGCATCTCCGGCAAGGACCTCGCCGACAGCATCGGGGCGTCCGCGGACCGGGACACCCTGACACTCTCGGTCATCGTGAGCCAGCCGGAGCAGGCCAAGGCGTTCGCGATCGCCCGGTCCATCGCGAGCAACCTCGGCGGCGCGGCCGGGGAACTCGACACCGGCGGAGCAGTCACTAACCTGACGGTCGTGGCCGGTCCCACGAACGATCCCGCCCCTGTTTCGCCCAAGGTGCCGTTGAACCTGGCTGTCGGGGCGCTCCTGGGCCTCGCCGCCGGCATCGCGATCCCGGTTGCCCGCCGGCTCTCCGACAAGTCGTTGCGGACGGCGCAGGAGGTCGAGGACGCATCCGGGCTGCCGGTGCTGGCCCGCATTCCGCTCAGCACCGCCGACCGCCCGCCGGCCCGGATCCTGGACCAAAGCAGGGGGACACTGCTGGACGAGGCCGGGCGCCGGCTTCGCACCAACATTGACCATTTTCCCGCCATGGGGCCAGCCGGCGTCGTCGCGGTGACGGCCGCCGGGAGCGGTGAAGGCAGCACCAGCGTGGCGCTGCTGCTGGCGCGGGCGTGGGCCGAAGCGGGGGAGCGGGTGCTGCTGGTGGAGGCGGGGTTGCGCTCGCCGCGGCTTGCCGCCGAGCTTGGCCTGGGGGCGGGCACGGGCCTCACCGATGTCCTGTCCGGACGGCTGCCGCTGGAGCAGGTCATCCAGCACACCGCCGTCGAAGGCCTTCACGCCGTCGCGGCCGGCGGCGTGCCCCCGAACCCCACCGAACTGCTCGGCAGCCGGGCGCTGCCGGCCGCGCTTGCCGAACTGCGGGGAAGCTACGCCCGGGTGATCCTGGATGCCCCGGCCATGGAGCCCTACAGCGACGCCGCCGTGATTGCCGCGGCCGCTGACTGCACGGTGTTGGTGGTCCGGCACCGGAAGGTCACCCGGGACACGCTCCGGGCGGCACTGCGCAATCTTGAGCTGGTAAACGGCACCGTCGCCGGCGTGGTGCTGAACGCCCTGCCGGGCCGCCTCGCGGAGGGCCGCCGCCGGTTTCTGGCCAAATTCCCGCAGGCGGCGAGCGCCCGGCCGCCGGCCCCGGGCCTCCCGCCGGGCTCGCAGGCCGGCAAACCGGTCGCGAGCGCGTCCCGCCGGCCTTAGGGGCGCATGCAATGGGCGGCGTACGGGACAGGAAACCGGGGCAGGTGGTCTGAATGCAGCTGGCACTCTGGATCGGGCTGTGCCTGGCCGCGGCGCTGGTGCTTCGGCGCCACGCCAGGGTGCTGATCGTCCTGGTGATCGGGCTGTGGATCCTGGTCCCTGCCGTCGGCGCGGCCGTGGTGACCGGTGTGGATGCCGGGCTCCTGGGCTTCCACCCGGCGACGTGGCTGGTCCTCTGCGCCTTCGCCGTCCGGATGCTGCATGACCCGTGGAGCGTCCAACAGGCGCTGGCCCGGCATTTCCTCCTGTTCCTGGTCCTCGCCGTGGTGGTCATCGCGGCGTTCCTCGCCTCCGTCAGCACCAGCACCGCCGGCGGACTGGTGGTCCTGGTGGACCAGATCCTGATTCCGGTGCTGTTCTTCCTGCTCCTGCTCTCCGAGGCCAACCGGGGCGGCGGCCTCGTGGGGACCCTCCGCGGGTCGTTGCTGCTCTTTGTCGCGCTGGCCTGCCTGGCGGCCGTGCTGCAGTGGCAGGCGAAGGACGTGTTGTTCTACGGGTCCGGCTACAACACCCAGTATTGGTTTGAGCGGCAGTCGGGACGCTGGATGGGTACCCTGGACCAGCCCCTCGCCCTGTCGCTGGCGGTTTCGCTGGCCGCGCCGCTGGTGGCCGGCCTCCGGCACAAGGTCCTGCAGGCGGCGCTGCTGGTCCTGATGGTGGTCGGGAGCCTGATCACCCAGTCGAGGGTCGGTATCATCGCCGTCGCCGTCTCGGCGGTCGCCGTCATACTCCTCGCGCAGGGACGGGCGTGGGTGAAGGCGGTGATGCTGGCTGGCATCGCCGGCGTCGGCGCCGCCATCGTCTCGTCCCCGCTGATCGACGGCGTCACGGCCCGGCTGGCCAACGACTCCGGTTCCGCGCAGGCCCGCGAAGTCGCCCTGGACTATTTCCTGGCCCACTGGAACGACTACCTCCTCGGCGGCGGCGGAATCGGAACCAGCTTCAGGTTGGCCTTCCACGCCGGGCTGCAAAGCAGCCTGGAGAATCCGTTGCTGATGTACAGCGTCGACATCGGGATCGTCGCGGCCGGGCTCTACTTCGGCTCCATGCTGGTGCTCGTGGCCCGCCGCGGGTTCCGCCTGGGCTACCCCGGCCTGGCGCTGGCCGGGGTCATGGCCCTGGTGATTCCGCAGACCTACAGCTCGCTGGCCACGCGGTCAGCGGCCGGGATCATGGTCTGGACCGTGCTGGCGATGGTGGTGATCGCCGGGGATGAACGCCGGGAGCGGCTCCGGCGTGAACAAGCCGCGGCAGCCCTGGCACCCCCGCTTCCGGCCCGCCAGACGCCGGCCGGCCCCCGCCCGGCCGGTGCCGGGCCTGTCCCCGCGCGCACGGCGACCGCCGGCTGAGCGCGGAGCGCCGGGGAAGAACATGGGCGGATTGGGGGAAACTGCCGGCGGGTTCGGCCGGCGCGCGTTCCTGGGCCTGGCAGCCGCCGGTGCGGTCCTCGGGGTGGCCGGCTGCGCTCCCTGCCCGGGCTCCGCGGGCAGTCCGCGGCCCGGCACCGGCATCCTTCCGGCAGCCACGGCGGCGGCCGGCTTCGTCGCCGAAGGCGCCGTTGCCGAACCCGGGACCACCGGACCGCACACCATCGGGACCCTGCTCTCCGCGCCGCACTTCTTCGTCGCGCACCGCGGCTCGGGTGACAACTGGCCCGAGCACACCATGCACGCGTACCGGCAGTCGGCGGACGCGGGCCTGAAAGCGATCGAAGTCTCCGTCTCCGCCACCGCCGACGGTGTGCTGGTCTGCCACCACGACCTGACCACGGCGCGGCTGACCGGCACCGCGCTGACCATTGCCACATCCACCGCAGCATCGCTGGCCCAGCTGCGCAACGACGCCCGGCCGTGGCTGGGCCCGGCAACCCCGCTGGAACCGATCGCGCTGCTGACCGAGGTTTTGGATGCCTTCGCGGCCAGCCACGTGATCTTCCTGGAGGACAAACAAGGCACCAACGCGGAGCGGATCCTCGCCCTGCTGGAGGGCTACCCGGACGCGCGGCAGCACATTGTCTGGAAGCAGCCCGCGTCCTCGGCGGGCCATGCCCAGGCCGCCGCGGACGGCTACACCACCTGGGGCTACGTCACCCGGGCGGACTACCCCCGGCTCGCCGAACTGGTGCCGCTGGTGGACATGCTTGGCATCCACCACACGGCCCCCGAGGACCGGATCCTGGAAATGGTGGACTCCGGCAAACCCGTGATCGCCTGGGAGGTGCGCCGCCGGAGCGAACACCTGCGGCTGCGGGAACTCGGCGTCCGCGGGGTCATCTGCTCCAACATCCGGCACGTGCTGCACCAGGAGGCGCCGCGCACCGAGGACCGCTTCCCCGAGGGGCTGCGCGGAACCGGCGACGTGCCGTGGAAAGCGGACGGCGGCTGGGACGAACAGCCCGCCTTCGCCGGCGGGTCGCTGCGCCTGTCCAACCGGGAACACGCCGGCTACCTGCTCGGGTCCTTGGGCGGCGCTGTGGACGCCCCGGACTGGGAGCTCGCGTTCGAGCTGCGCTGGCCGGACGGGCTGCCCCCGGCCGGTGCGTCCGGCGGGGCGGGCCTGGCCTTCGGGCAGCCCACCGATGCGTCCTACCGGCGGGACCCCGGCCCGGGTGCGCCCGGCTACGAACTCGACGTCGGCGCCGGCGGCCGGATCACGCTCTCCCGCCGCGACCCCGGCGCGGCAACCGCCGTCGAACTCGCCGCCGGCGACAGCCCGGCACCGGCGCCGGGGGAGTGGCTGGCCTTTGTGGTGTCGGTGGCACCGCGCAGCCTCACGGTGCAGCGGCTGGAGGGCGGAACCCCGCGCTGGAGTGTCCGCACGGACGACGCCCGCTACGGCGGCGCCTGGTTCTCGCTGCTGAAAAACTACGACGCCGGACCGCCGGTGGAGTTCCGCCGTGTGCGCCTGCGCGCCGCCGCCGGATCCGAACGTTGCGCGAACGTGGGATAATTAGGTCTAATCTGCGTGACGTAATAGGAGCAGGCCCCGCCGGGCGCCCCTGTTGCGCCGCAGCGACTGCCGATCCAGGAGTTCCGCCCATGGTTGCCACACCCGCCCATCTCCTCCGCTCAGCCACGGCGCTGGGCAACGAGGAGGTCTTGAGGATCCGCAACGACTTCCCCATCCTGGGCCGGTCCGTCAACGGGCACCCGCTGGTGTACCTGGATTCCGGCGCCACCTCGCAGAACCCGCTCAGCGTGCTGGAGGCGGAGCAGGAGTTCTACGAGCAGCGGAACTCCGCCGTGCACCGCGGCGCGCACTACCTCGCGGTGGAGGCCACCGAGGCCTTCGAGGATGCCCGGGAGACCGTGGCGGCCTTCATCGGCGCCGAGCCCGACGAACTCGTCTGGACCTCCAACGCCACCGAGGGACTGAATCTGCTCAGCTACTCCTTCCTGAACGCATCCCTGCCCGGCGCCCCGGCGGAGGCGGCCCGCTTCGCGCTCGCCGCCGGCGACGAGATCGTGGTCACCGAGATGGAGCACCACGCCAACCTGATTCCCTGGCAGCAACTGGCCGAACGGACCGGCGCCACCCTGAAATTCATCCCGGTCGACGACGCCGGCGCCCTGGACCTCGACGCCGCCGCCCGGCTGATCGGCGGCCGCACCCGCGTCCTGGCCTTCACCCACGCCTCCAACGTCCTCGGCACCATCAACCCCGTGGCCGGGCTGGTGTCCCTCGCCCGGGCCGCCGGCGCCCTGGTGGTGCTGGACGCCTGCCAGTCCGCCCCGCACCTGGCCCTGGACGTCAAGGCCCTGGACGTGGACTTCGCCGTCTTCTCCGGGCACAAAATGCTCGGCCCCACCGGCATCGGCGGCCTCTACGGGCGCTCCGAACTGCTCAACGCCATGCCGCCGTTCCTGACCGGCGGCTCCATGATCACCACCGTGACCATGGAACGCGCCGGATTCCTGCCCAGCCCGCAGCGCTTCGAGGCCGGCACGCAGAAGATTTCGCAGGCCGTGGCGCTGGCCGCCGCCGCCAACTACCTGAGCGAGACCGGCCTCGACCGGATCCACGCCTGGGAGGCCGAACTCGGCCGCCGGCTGGTCGAAGGGCTGGAAGCCATCCCCGGGATCCGTGTGCTGGGCCCGGCCGCCGGCCAGGAGCGGATCGGCCTGGCCGCGTTCGACGTCGCCGGCGTGCACGCCCACGACGTCGGGCAGTTCCTCGACAGCCGCGGCATCGCCGTCCGGGTGGGCCACCACTGCGCCCAGCCGCTGCACCGCCGGCTCGGCCTGACGGCCAGCACCCGGGCCAGCACCTACCTGTACAACACCACCGACGACGTCGACGCGTTCCTCGACGCCGTCGCCGGTGTCCGCGGATACTTCCAAGCCTGAGGACGGCCCTGCATGAGTCTTGACCAGCTGTACCAACAGATCATCCTGGAGCATTCCAAGGCGCGCCACGGCAGCGGCCTGGCCGACGCCGGGGTGCCGGAGGGCGCCAGCAGCGGCCAGTCGCACCAGCTCAACCCCGTCTGCGGCGATGAGATCACGCTGCGGGTCTCGGTGGCCGGCGGCAAGGTCAGCGAACTGCGCTGGGACGGCGAGGGCTGCTCCATCTCGATGGCCTCCGCGTCGGTCCTGACGGACCTGGCCGAGGGCCTGGACCCGGCGGAGCTGCATCAAGTGATCGACAGTTTCCGCGAAGTGCTGCGCTCCCGCGGCAAGGTGCAGGCCGATCCGGAGATCCTCGGCGACGCGGCGGCCTTCGAAGGGGTGTCCCGGTACGCGGCCCGGGTGAAGTGCGCCATGCTCTCCTGGGTGGCCGCCGAGGACGCCCTGGGCCAGGCGGAGTCACACCAGGGCTCCGCGAACCAGGGCCCGGCTAAGTAGGACCCCGCGGACTAGGGCCGGCCGAGGCCCTTGTAGGTCCAGCCCGCGGCGCGCCATTTCGCCGGATCCAGCACGTTCCGGCCGTCCAGGATCCGCGGTGCCGAGACCAGGGCCAGGGTGTGGTGCGGGTCCAGTTCGCGGTACTGCCGCCACTCCGTCAGCAGCAATACGGCGTCGGCTTTGTGCAGGGCCGCGTCCAGGTCCGGTTCCAGCGGCAGTTCCGGGAACCGCTTGGCGGCGTTGGCCAGCGCCTGCGGATCGGTCACGGTCACCACGGCGCCCTGGAGCTGCAGTTGGGCCGCGGCGCTCAGCGCGGGCGAGTCCCGGACGTCGTCGCTCTCGGGTTTGAAAGCCGCGCCCAGCACCGCGATCCGCTGCCCCATCAGGGAGCCGCCGCACAGTTCCCGGGTGAGCTCGACGACGCGGGTGCGGCGCCGCATGTTGATCGCATCCACCTCGCGCAGGAATGTCAGGGCCTGGTCCGCGCCCAGCTCGCCGGCGCGGGCCATAAACGCCCGGATGTCCTTGGGCAGGCAGCCGCCGCCGAAGCCGATTCCGGCGTTCAGGAACTTCCGGCCAATCCTCTCGTCCATGCCGATCGCGTCGGCCAGCCGGGTGACGTCAGCCCCCGTGGCCTCGCAGACCTCGGCCATCGCGTTGATGAACGAGATCTTGGTGGCGAGGAAGGAGTTCGCGGCGGCCTTGACCAGCTCGGCCGTGGCGTAATCGGTGATCAGCCGCCGCGTTCCCCCGGCCAGGGGCGTCGCGTAGACCCGGTCCAGGACGGCGACGGCGGGGTGGTCCTCGCGGCCGTCGGGAACGCCGTAGACGAAGCGGTCGGGGTTCAGGGTGTCCGTGACGGCGTGTCCCTCGCGGAGGAATTCGGGGTTCCAGACCAGGGTGGCGCCCGGCTCCGTCTCCGCGAGCAGCTCGGCGAGCCGGGCGGCGGTCCCCACCGGCACCGTGGACTTGCCCGCGATCACGTCGCCGGGGGACACGTGGCCGGCCAGCGCCTCCACGGCCGCGTCGACAAAGCGTAAATCCGCACCGTTTTCGCCCCGTTTCTGCGGGGTTCCCACGCAGATGAAGTGGACTTCCGCCCCGCGGGCGGCGGACATCTCGGTGGTGAACCGGAGCCGTCCGGATTCTTCGAGCTCGGACAGGAGTTCATCGAGCACGGGTTCGTAGAACGGGGCCTGTCCCTGGGAGAGCTGCTCCACCTTGTTCGCGTCGACGTCGATGCCGACCACCTCGTGGCCCAGTCTCGCCATGCACGCCGCGTGGACCGCGCCCAGATAGCCGCAGCCGATAACCGAGATCCGCATTCCAAGGTCCTCCCGCCAAGGGTGTGATCACAGCGTACGTGCTGCCGCCCGGTTTCGGACAGGGCCGCGGCGGCGCATTATCGGCAGCGCAAGCAAGGCGCCCAGGAGCGCGCCAAGGGTGTTGGCCAGGACGTCGGCGAGGGTGGGGACACGGGCCGGGAGGAAGAGGAACTGCGCGAGCTCAATGACGCAGGACGTGAGCAGGCCGGCCGCAGCACCCACCCACCAGTAGCCGCGGCCGATGATCCAGGCCACGAGCGCGCCAAGCGGCACGAACAGCAGCACATTGGAGACGGATTCCACCAACGCGTAGTCGACCCAGCCCGGAATCCCGCGGCGGTGCAGCGCCCGGAGCGCCCGCTGCAGGAGGTCGGCAACGGGCCGGTCCACCGGCTGCGGCCAGAGGGCCACGCCGGCCAGCACCGCGAGGTAGACGGTGAGTCCCCAGCTGGCCACGCGATGGGGCCGCACAGGCATCCCCCTTCAGCAGCGGGCGGGCATTTTTCTGATTCTAGCCCCGCACCGCCGCCGTTTTAACCCAGCTGGCCCGCAGTTGTTGTCGTTCCGAGGAACGACAACAACTGCTTGCCAGGAAGGCGGGGGAGACCCCGGTTAGCTCAGCAGGCCCGCGATCCCGATGGCCGCCGTCGCCGCGCCGAGCAGCATCGAGATGCTGACCAGCACGACGTGGACGGTGAGGAAGCGGGTGGCTTTGCCGCCGGCGTCGCGCGCCCGCGGATCCTTCATGACCCGGCGCAAGAACTGCGGCCAGACGGCCAGGGACCAGCCGCCGGCCACCACCAGCACGACGGCCAGGAACGCGGGGAGTTCCACCGGCTAGTGGCTTTCGAGCCAGGCCTGCGCCTGGGTGGACTGGATGTTGAGGGCCTTGCCGACCATCGGCTCGGCCGCGTCGGCGATCTTGCCGCCGAGCAGCGGCACCGAGGAGGTCACGGTGCCCTCCAGCTCGATCCGGGTGCTGCCGCCGTCGGCGACGAGGCGCTGCACGGCGTTGACGTCCAGGGGGGCGCCGGCGACCTTCAGCGAGATGCTGCTCTGGCGGGAGCCGTCGGCGGCCGGGGCCTCCCAGCTCTCCAGCTGCGTCACCTTGAGGCTCTCGCCGACGAACTTGCGGGCCAGGTCCGGCATCCGCGTGGTGGGGATGGTGCGGACGGTGGTGGTGTTGAAAGCGCCGGCTGGGTCGCCGTCGACGGCAAACGATTCAAGGGTTCCGCCGACGAGTTCGCTGGTGTGGCGCAGGAAGTCCTCGTTGACGAAAACCGCCGTAACGCTCTCAACGCTGTGCGGAAGGGTGGTGGATGCACTCAGGGCCATTGGGGGTCCTCCATGGGGTGGGACTGGTCGTTTCGGGCTCCCAACATCCTACGCGGTGGGACCGGCGGGTTTCGATTCGGCCGCCGCCCCCGTCTCCGCCTCTGTCCCTGCGAGGCGCTGGGCCGCCGCGGCGATATTCCGCGACATGGCGGGGAAAATCAGGCTGTGGAACGGCAGCACGGCGAGCCAGTAGAGCTTGCCGCTGAGCCCCTTCGGGAAGAAAATGGCCCGCTGCCGGTAGCGGCTGCCGGTACCCTCCGGCTCCACCGACAGTTCCAGCCACGCCCGGCCGGGCGCCCGCATTTCGGCGCGCAGGCGGAGCAGCCGGCCGCGGTCGATCCGTTCGACCCGCCACCAGTCCACCACCTCGCCCTCGGCCAGCAGGTGCGGGTGCCGCCGGCCGCGCGCCAGCCCCGCGCCGCCGGTGAGCTTGTCCAGCCAGCCGCGCACGCTCCAGGCCAGCGGCAGCGAATACCAGCCGTTGCCGCCGCCGATGCCCTCGATGACCGTCCAGACGTACTTCGGGTCCACCGCGCTGGTGTAGCTGCGTTCGTCCATGTAGACGCGGTGGCCGGCCCAGTCCGGGTCGCTCGGGAGCGGATCGGCGTCGGCTCCGGCGTTGGCCCAGGTGGTCTCCACCTGGCCGTCGCGTTCCTTGCCGAGAGCCAGGGCCACGGCGCGACGGTAGGGGGTGAGTCCGCCCTCGGGCAAGGGAATGAGGGCATCGATGTCATGCTCCCGCGAGACGGCGTCGTGCTGCAGGGACTCCACCAGCGGCAGCGACATGGACAGCGGGATCGGGGTGGTCAGCGCCACCCACATTCCGGCAAGCTTGGGGGCGGGGATGGGCAGCGCCAGCACCACCCGGTGGGGCAGCCCGGCCTCCGCGGCGTACTCCTGCATCATGCCGGCGTAGCTGAGCACCTGCCGGGAGCCGATGTCGAAGGTCCGGTTGATCGGGCCGTCCAGCGCCGCGGCCCCGACGAGGTAGTGCAGCACGTCCCGCACCGCGATGGCCTCGATTTTGTTCCGCACCCAGCTCGGGGCCGGCATCAGGGGCAGCGTCTCGGACAGGTGCCGGATCATCTCGAACGACGCCGAGCCGGAGCCGATCACCACGCCCGCCTGGAACACCACCGCATCGACCGGGCTGTCGAGGAAGACCTTGCCCACGGCCTCGCGGGAGCGCATGTGGGTGGAGAGCTCGGCGCCGGCGGGGTGCAGTCCGCCGAGGTAGACAATCCGCCCGACGCCGGCCCCGGCGGCAGCCTGGGCCGCCGTCGCCGCCATGGCCTTTTCCTTGGCCTCAAACCCGGAACCGCCCGCCATCGAGTGGACGAGGTAGTAGAGCACGTCGACGCCGGCCAGCGCCTCCCGCAGCGCCGCGGCGTCGTCGAGGCTGCTCTGGACCACGTCGACGTCGGCCAGCCACGGGACGCCGGCGATCTTCGCCGGGGTGCGGACCAGGACCTTCACCCGGTGCCCGGCCTCGAGCAGCCGGGGGACCAGCCGGCCGCCGATGTAGCCTGTGGCGCCGGTGACGAGCACCGTCTTCGCGTGTCCGGCCTGGGGGATGCCGTTCATGGGTGGCTCCTTCTCATTGCGGATACAAGCCATTCGGAACGCCGAACCCGCCGGACTGGGACCCGTCCAGCTTAGCCCCGGGTGCCGCCCCGACGCCGGGTCGCGGTAGGCTGGAAGTACCCGGGATTCTTGCGAATTTCGGGTATTCGTGTTGCCTGCATGCCCGTGATCACTTCAGGAGTTCCAGCCATGAGCCTCAACGGCCCCTCTCTCAGCGGCCTGCGGCGCGCCCTCGCCGAGGACAAGACCTTCGCCCGCGTGCAGGCCGAAGCGTCCCGTCCGTTCACGGTGCGCAGCGAGGACTACCAGCTCAGCGCCCCGGCCGGGCTGCGGGCCGCGCTGCTCGCGGAGATGGCCGACGGGCTCGCGTCCGACGGCGGCGCTGCCGACGGCGGCGCCACGCCGGTGGTGCTGGCGGTCACCGCCACCGGCCGCGAAGCCGAGGACCTGGCCGCCGCCCTGCGCGCCTTCCTGCCGGCCGAGGCGGTCGCCGAGTTCCCCAGCTGGGAGACCCTGCCGCACGAACGGCTCTCGCCGCGCTCGGACACGGTGGGCCGCCGGCTCTCGGTGCTGCGCCGCCTCGCCCACCCGGAAACCGCCGGCGGTGCCCTGCGTGTGGTGGTCGCCCCGGTCCGCGCCGTGGTGCAGCCGATCGTGGCGGGCCTGGGCGATCTGGTCCCGGTGACCCTTACGGTGGGCCAGGACGCCCCGTTCGGCGACGTCGTGAAGAGCCTCGCCGGCGCCGCGTACGCCCGGGTGGACATGGTCACCCGGCGCGGCGAGTTCGCGGTCCGCGGCGGCATGCTGGATGTCTTCCCGCCCACCGAGGACCACCCGATCAGGGTGGAGTTCTTCGGCGACGAGGTCGAGCAGATGCGCTGGTTCGCCGTCGCCGACCAGCGCTCGCTGACGGCCCCCGGCGTGCACCACCCCACCGAGCTGCACGCCCCGCCCTGCCGCGAAATCCTGATCACGCCCTCGGTCATGTCCCGGGCCGCCACGCTGAAATCCCAGCTGCCGGCCGCGGCGGACATGCTGGAGAAGATCGCCGGCGGGATCGCCGTCGAGGGCATGGAGTCCCTGGCCCCGGTGCTGGTGGATTCCATGGTGCCGTTCCTGGACCAGTTCCCGGCCGGCTCTATCTCGGTGGTGATCGAACCCGAAAAGGTCCGCACCCGCGCCCACGACCTCGCCGCCACCAACGAGGAGTTCCTCGAGGCGGCCTGGTCCACGGCGTCCGACGGCGGTACGGCACCTTTGGATCTGAGCGCCGCCGCCTCCGAGGCGCTGCATTCGGCGAGCTTCCGTTCGCTGGGGGAGACCCGCTCCACCGCGCTCGCACACGGCGTGTCCTGGTGGTCCATCAGCTCGCTCGCCAGCGACGAGGAGCTGCTGCCCGAGCTCGACGTGCTGAACCTGCACGCCCGCGAACCGCGGGGCTACCAGGGCGACGTGGCGGAGATGATGGACTTCATCGGCTCGCACGTGCGGGAGCAGTGGCGGATCGTCGTCGCCACCGAGGGCCCCGGCCCGGCGCAGCGCCTGGCCGAGCTCTTCCACGACAACGACATCCCCTGCGCCCGGGTGGAAATCCTGGACGCAGAGCCGCAGCCGGGCCTGATCGAGGTGACCACCGCCGCCGTCGGCCGCGGATTTGTCCTGGACACGCTGAAGCTGGCCCTGCTCACCGAGGCGGACCTGCTGGGCCGCACCTCCGCCGGGTCCACCAAGGACATGCGCCGGATGCCGTCCAAGCGGCGCAACGCGGTGGACCCGCTGCAGCTGCTGGCCGGGGACTTTGTGGTGCACGAACAGCACGGCATCGGCCGGTTCGTGGAGCTGATCCAGCGCAAGGTCGCGGGCGGGGGAGACGGGGTCCGCGAATACCTGGTGCTCGAATACGCGCCGTCCAAGCGCGGCGCGCCGGGCGACCGGCTCTTTGTGCCCACCGACCAGCTGGACCAGGTCACCCGGTACGTCGGCGGCGACACCCCGGTGCTGAGCAAGATGGGCGGCTCGGACTGGGCCAGCACCAAGTCCAAGGCGCGCAAGGCCGTCAAGGAGATCGCCGGTGAACTGATCCGGCTGTACTCGGCCCGGATGGCCTCCCGCGGCCACGCCTTCGGCCCGGACACCCCGTGGCAGCGCGAACTCGAAGAGGCCTTCCCCTACGTGGAGACCCCGGACCAGCTGACCACCATCAACGAGGTGAAGGCGGACATGGAGCGGGAGATCCCGATGGACCGCCTGGTCTCCGGCGACGTCGGCTACGGCAAGACCGAGATCGCGGTCCGCGCCGCGTTCAAGGCGGTCCAGGACGGCAAGCAGGTGGCCGTGCTGGTGCCCACCACCCTGCTGGCGCAGCAGCACTACGAGACCTTCACCGAACGCTTCTCCGGCTTCCCGCTGCGGGTCAAGCCGCTGTCCCGCTTCCAGGGCGCCAAGGAGGCCAAGGAGACGGCCGAGGGCGTGAAAAGCGGCGCCGTGGACGTGGTGATCGGCACCCACCGGCTGCTGTCCAAGGACTTCGCGTTCAAGGACCTGGGCCTGGTGATTGTGGACGAGGAGCAGCGCTTCGGCGTCGAACACAAGGAAGCGCTGAAGAAGATGCGCACCAACGTGGACGTCCTGGCCATGAGCGCCACCCCGATCCCGCGCACCCTGGAGATGTCGCTGACCGGTATCCGGGAGACCTCCACCCTGGCCACCCCGCCGGAGGAGCGGCACCCGGTGCTGACCTACGTGGGCCCGTACACGGACAAGCAGACCTCGGCCGCGATCCGGCGCGAGCTGATGCGCGAGGGCCAGGTCTTCTTTGTCCACAACCGGGTCTCCACCATCGACCGGACCGCGGCGAAGATCCGCGAACTGGTCCCGGAGGCCCGCGTGGAGGTGGCGCACGGCAAGATGTCCGAGGGCCGGCTGGAGCAGATCATCGTGGACTTCTGGGAGAAGCGCTTCGACGTACTGGTCTGCACCACCATCATCGAGACGGGCCTGGACATCTCCAACGCCAACACCCTGATCGTGGACGGCGCGGACAAGTACGGGCTCTCCCAGCTGCACCAGCTGCGCGGACGCGTGGGCCGCGGCCGGGAGCGGGCATACGCCTACTTCCTCTACCCCTCGGAAAAACCCCTGGGCGAGGTGGCGCTGGAACGGCTCAAGGCGGTCGCGACCCACAATGAGCTCGGCGCCGGCATGCAGCTGGCCATGAAGGACCTGGAGATCCGCGGCGCCGGCAACCTGCTGGGCGGGGAACAGTCCGGCCACATCCAGGGCGTCGGCTTCGACCTGTACATCCGGCTGGTGGGCGAGGCCGTGGCGGATTACCGCGGCGAGGCCGAGGAGAAGGCCGCCGAGATGAAGATCGAGCTGCCGGTCAACGCGCACCTGCCGCACGACTACGTGCCCGGCGAGCGGCTGCGGCTGGAGGCGTACCGGAAGCTGGCCGCCGCGCTCAGCAACGAGGCGATCGAGGAGGTGGAAGCCGAACTCGTGGACCGCTACGGCGAGCTGCCGCTGCCCGCGAAGAACCTCGTCGCCGTGGCCCGGTTCCGGGTGGGCGCACGCGAGGCCGGCCTCACCGACGTCGCGCTCCAGGGCAACTTCATCAAGTTCTCACCCGCCCAGCTTCCGGAGTCCAAGCTGATGCGCCTGGCCCGGATGTACCCCGGCTCGCAGGCCAAGCCGGCCCTGGACGCGGTGCTGATCCCTAAGCCCAAGACGGCACGGATCGGCGGCCGGGACCTGCAGGACGCCGAGATCCTGGCCTGGGCCAACACCGTGATCGAGGCGATCTTCTCCGACGTCCCGCTCTCCGTGGGCTAGCCCGTGATGGGAGGACACCACGCCGCGTCCGGGGCCGCGGCGTGGGTGGCTATTGCCTCGAGCGGGCCGTACACGCTGGGCTGGTACCCGCTGGACGCCACCGGGATCCTGATCGGCGGGATGGCGACGGCGGGCACGGCCCTGGTCTGCGACTGGGACCACCGCTCGTCCACGGTGGCGCACGCCCTGCCGCCGCTGTCGAACCTGATCGCCGTCGGGATCGAGAACGCCTCCGGCGGCCACCGCCAGGGCACCCACTCGGTGCTCGGCGCGGCGTTCTTCGTGCTGCTCGCGGCCATGGCCGGCCAGCTCCAGCTGCAGACCAACTGGGGCCTGCTGTCCGTCGGCGCCGGGCTGCTGTGCATGTTTATGATCAACATCGCCGCGAAGGCGCTGAAGCTGTTCCCCAAGTACGGCTGGATCAGCAACTGGGTCTTCGCCCTGGCCATGGCGTCGCTGGTGACCTGGTTCGCGCCGCACCAGTGGTCCTGGCTGCCGGTGTCCATGCTGGCCGGCGTCATCGTGCACATCGTCGGGGACATGATCACCACCGGGGGAGTGCCGCTGCTCTGGCCGCTGGTGGTCAAGCCGCCGAAGTTCCTGCGCAAACTGCCGTTGGTCAAGGACGTCTGGAAGGCCAACGGCGCGTTTTCCATCCCGTTGCTGGGCCGCGCCGGGTCGCGGCGGGAGTGGCTGGTGCTGATCCCGGTCAGCGCCTACGCCATGGTCGGCATGATCTCCGCCGCCGTGGCCCTCGCCAAGGGGCACTTCCCGGCCGCCCTCGCGCTGGGCACCGCCCTGGTCAACCGCCTGCTCGCCGCCGTCGGGGGCTAGGGCCGCGGGAGCCGCGACGACGGCGACGTCGGACGGGCCCTTTCCGCTACGGTTTCGGGCCGGCGCGGCCCGGGCCCGGGGTGCCTCCGTCCGAAACCGTAGCGTTTTTCCGGAACCGGCGTCTTAGATTGCGGAATAGCGCCTGGCTCTCGCCGGCGGAGCCCCGGCGGCTCAGAGTCGTCCGGGGATCCGAGCGGCCGGGCCGCGTCCGTCCGGGGCTGCTTTGGCGCCTGCCTCGGCCGTGGGGTCCCCGCCGGGCGGCGTGTCCGTGTCAAAGTGCCCCCGGTACGCAGCTCCCGGGCGACAAGGGGCACCTAACTCGGCCCGCCCGACGTCGGAGGCCAGCGCCGCGGGAGCCGCCACGACGGCGGCGTCGCACTTTCCGCTACGGTTTCGGACTGGCGCGGCCCGGGCCCGGGGTGCATTGGTCCGAAACCGCCGCCCTGGTCCGAAACCGCCGCCCTGGTCCGAAACCGCCGCCCTGGTCCGAAACCGCCGCCCTGGTCCGAAACCGCCGCCCTGGTCCGAAACCGCCGCCCTGGTCCGAAACCGCCGCCCTGGTCCGGAAACGTAGCGCTTTTCCGGAACCGGCCGCTTAAACGACTGTTGCCCCGGCAAAAACCGGGGCAACAGGTGAGCGCGTCTAGTTCTCGCCCGCGGAATCCGAGCGGCCGGTGATGGTCTGCGGGATCCAGAACGCCAGGGCGAACAGGCCCAGGCAGGCGGCCATCGGCCAGGGGTTGCCCAGGCTGAGGAAGGACAGCGAGTACAGGGCGCCGAAGAACAGGGCCATCATCAGGACAAACAGCACGACGCTGGATGCCAGGCTGTTCTCGCCCTGCGGGGTCTTGGTGGTGTTGCTGGACATTCGTTCCTCCTCGGCCCCGCGGGGCTCAAAAAACTGTGGCGGCAGCGGCTGTTACCGGTGTGCGGTCAGTACGCGGACGAACCCTGTTCACCCTTGACGATCGCGATGCCGGAGCTGGCGCCAATACGTGTTGCACCTGCAGCAATCATAGCCTGCGCGTCGGCGAGGGACCGCACGCCGCCCGAGGCCTTGACACCGAGTCCCGGACCCACGGTGCGGCGCATCAAGGCGACGTCCTCCACGGTGGCCCCGCCGCCATTGAAGCCGGTGGAGGTCTTCACGAAGTCGGCCCCGGCCTCGACGGCGGCCTCGCAGGCGAGGACCTTCTGGGCATCCTCGAGCAGCGCGGTCTCGATGATGACCTTCAGGATGGCGCCGCCGGCGTGGACCGACTCGGCCACCGCGCGGATGTCATCCACCAGGGCACCCTTGTCGTTGGCGCGCGCGGCGGCGATGTTGATCACCATGTCGATCTCGTCTGCACCGTCCAGGACCGCGCCGCGGGCTTCGAACGCCTTGACGTCGCTCGGGGTGGCGCCCAGCGGGAACCCGATCACGGAGCAGGTCAGCACGCCGGAACCCTTGAGCGCGGTCTTGACGGTTTTGACCCAGATGGGGTTCACGCAGACCGACTTGAAGTGGTACTCGGCCGCCTCGGCGCAGACCTTCAGGACCTCGGCCTCACTGGCCTCCGGCTTGAGCAGGGTGTGGTCGATGTACGAGGCAATGGTGCCGGCGGTGGTGTCGGTGCCGGCAGCCGTGCCGTCCGTGGTGGCTTCGTTGCTCATGGTGGTCCCTTTCCTGGCGGGCCTGGTTCGTGGCCGGCCCGGCCTGCTGACACGGCGTATGTCGTGGCTTCTCAGTGAACCATCTTGCCATAACGCCACCGGCGCCCCCGGGCCCTACGCCGCCTGCGGGAGCGGCGCGGACAGGGAAGCCTGGAGCAGGTGGGAGGCGCAGACACCGGCGGCGGATCCGGCCGCCACCAGCAGGCCGAGCCGGACGCCGTCGTACGCCGCGGCGTCGCCGATCGCCCAGATCCCGGGCACCGAGGTGCGGTAGTCCGTGCCCACCACGATCCCGCCCTGCGGGGCGGTGGCCAGGCCGGCGGTGTGGGCCAGGCTGTCGCGGGAGACGCGCTCTTCGGCGAGGACCACCAGGTCCCCGCTCATGCGGGCGCCGTCCTCGAATACAATGCCGGCGGCCGGCAGGGCGGAGCCGGCGAGGGTGGGGACGACGGCGGACGGGCGCAGCGTGGTCCGGACCGGCCGGACGCCGCGCGCCCGCAGCACGGCTTCGGCCTGGCCCGCGGCCGTGCCGGTGCCCACGAGGATGCCCAGCGGCCGGCGGCCGAGGACACGGGTGACGTCCTTGACGGCGTCGCCGAGCCGGGTGGCGTCGTCGATCGTGGAGTAGCTCAGGCAACGGCCCGCTCCCTCGATCGGGGCCAGGGCCGGCGCCGAACCGGTGGCGATCACCAGCTGGTCGTAGCTGAACTCGAGGCCGTCCGCCGTTGTGACCCGCCGGTCCACGGCGTCGATGAAGCTGGCCGGCTGACCGAAACGGACCGAGACCTGGGGCAGGGCTGCGAGCTCCAGCAGTTCCTCGGGGGCGTCGTCGCGGTTGCTGAGCACCGTGATGCCGCCGGCGAACGGCGTGCGGGTGAGCTGGCGGACCAGCGCCTGCGCCGCCGGACCGGCGCCGGCGATCACGATCCGGGGCCGGGTCTGGGGTGTGGCGGAGACGGTGGAGATGGCGGCGGCTTCCGTAACGGACATGTGCTGGCCCTTTCGCTGGTGGGCCGGTGGATGTGGCCCGTGGTCTTGATGTTCCCCAGCGTAGGGGGCCGGTTTTTCGGGCAGGTTACCGTGTTGTTGCGGTATTTTCCCGGCCCGTTCGCCAGTTGTTACCAGCTGGTAATGCCGTGGGTCACACCCGGATCCGGTAGCCGCGTTTCACCACCGTTTCCACCAAGGCCCCGTCCGGCAGGGCGGAGCGGAGCCGGCTGACGGTCATGTCCAGGGCGTGGACCGATCCGCGCAGTTCCAGCAGGTCCGAGAGCGCCTCGCGGGAGAGCACGGCCCCGCCGGCACCCAGCAGCGCCCGGAGCAGCAGCAGCGGCGCCGGGGCCAGTTCCACGGCCTCGCCGTCGATCCGAAGCGAGCGGCCGCGCAGCTCCACGGCGCCGGAGGCGGTGTCCAGGCGGCGGACGTGGTTCAGGGCCAGGTGTTCGACGACCAGCCGGATCAGGGCGCCCATCCGGAACCGTTCCGGGACCAGCGGTTGCACTCCGGCGTCGAGCAGCGGCTGGGCGGTGATCGGCCCAACGACGGCGGTGGCCACCGTGGTCTTGAGGCTCTGCACTAGCTGCTTGTAGAGGCCCATCTCGTGCGCGGTGCTCCACAGGGCGTCGACGGCGGGGGCGGACGTGAACGTCAGGACGTCGAGGTTGCCGCTGCACGCGGCCTCGATCAGCTTCGGCAGCCGGTCCGCGCCGTCGGGCTTGACCCAGCGGTAGGGCGTGACCGTCATAACGTTCGCGCCGGACATCCGCAGCCGCTCCAGCTGGCGGACGTCGGTGTAGCCGTGCAGCTGCACCGCGACGGTCTTGCTGCGCACCCCTTCGGCCAGCAGCATGTCCACCAGGGTGGCCGTGGTTTCGTCGCTGCTGATCCCGACGTCGGCCAGTCCCGCCGCGCGCACGGCGCCGCGGGCCTTGGGGCCGCGGACGAACATCCGGGTGGCGCCGAGGGTTTCCAGCAGCTGCTCGCCGATGCCGAAGGTGTCCGCCGCCTCGCACCAGCGGCGCATGCCGTAGGCGGTGGTGGCGATGCACAGCTCCGGCCGGGCCTCGATGATGGCGCGGGTATCCTCGATCAGCCGCAGGTCCTCCTGGACCGGGGCGATCTTCAGCGCCGGGGCGTGCAGCACCTCGGCGCCGCGCCGTTCCAGGGCCTCGATCAGGTCCTGCGAGCGGCGGTGCGAGGTGACCCCGATCCGGAAGCCTTCCAGCGGGAGCTCGGCCGCGGCCTCCTCTGCGGCGCCCGTGGGCGTCGGCGCGGCGGCGGTTGCGGCGGCGGCAGCGGCGTTGACTGCGCTCACGTCGCTCACGCCCCCATCAGGGACGCAGCGAGGCGGTCGAGCTCGGCTTCGGTCCCCGCGCAGCCCCGGTTGGCTTCCGCCACCCTGACCACCTCGCCGATCACCAGCACGGCGGGGTTGCTGCAGTCCGCGGCCGCGCTCGTGATGGTGCCAAGGTCCGCGATGGTGGTCCGCTGGCCGGGACGGTAGCCGCGTTCGACCACGGCCATTGGCATGTCCGCGCGCATCCCGGCCCGGCGCAGTCCGGCGGCGAGCTGGTGCAGCGTGCCGATGCCCATCAGCACTACGATCGTCCCGCCCAGGCCGGCCAGGTGCGTGTGTTCCTGCTCTGTCAGCGGGGCGTGGCCGGAGACCACGGTGAACAGGTGGCTGACGTCGCGGTGCGTGACCGGGATGCCGGCGGCGGCCGGCACGGAGATGGCGCTGGTGACGCCGGAGATCACGCGGACGGGCACGCCGGCCTTAACGCAGGCGGCCACCTCCTCGCCGCCGCGGCCAAAGACGTACGGGTCCCCGCCCTTGAGTCGGACCACGTTCTTTCCGGCCAGCGCGGCCTCCACCATCAGCTCCTCGATCCCGGACTGGCTGACCTTGTGGTGGCCCGGCTGTTTGCCCACGTCCACCAGCTCGGCCGAGGTCAGGGACGGCAGGTCCTGGTACGGGGCGAGCCGGTCGTAGAAGACGACGTCGGCGTCGCGCAGGGCCGCCACGGCGGCGACGGTGAGAAGCTCGGTGGTGCCGGGGCCGCCGCCCACCAGGGTCACGTGGCCGGCGTGGCCGGCGGGAGGCTCCACGGCCACCGGGATGCCGGTTTCCCTGCAGCGCCCCAGCAGCGCCTCCCAGCCGGGCTGGCCGTCGTCGACGGCGGCGACCAGGAAGGGGCGCTCCGGCAGCGGCCCGTCGTGCGGTCCGCCCTGCGGGGAGCTGAGCCGGGCGACGACGGCGCCGGCGGCCCGGTAGCGGCGGACGGCCTGGCGGGCGGCGGTGTCGGCGCCGGTGACCAGGACGTCCCGGCCGGTGAGGTCAATGGTGAGCTGCATGGCTAAACCTCGTTTTCGTTGCTGGACCGGACCGGGATGGATGCGCCGATCAGCACCGGTTGCCGGCCGGCGGCTTTTTCTTCGGCGGTGGCGGGGCGCATCTGGCCGCGCTCGTCGGGGACGAAGTTGATGGAGTCGTCGCGCTGGTCCGGGGCGTTGACGAAGGAGCGGAAGCGGCGCAGCCGTTCGGGGTCCTTCAGGGTGTCTGCCCATTCGTCGACGTAGGTGTCCACGTGCTTGGCCATAGCTGCCTCGAGGTCCGCGGCGATGCCGAGGCTGTCGTGCACCACCACATCCGCCACGTGCTTGATGCCGCCGTCGAGCTCCTCCTGCCAGCGGGCGGTGCGCTGCAGCCGGTCGGCGGTGCGGATGTAGTACATAAAGTAGCGGTCGATGTACCTGATCAGGGTTTCGTCGTCGAGGTCCTTGGCCAGCAGTTGCGCGTGCGCCGGGGTGGCCCCGCCGTTGCCGCCGACGTAGAGGTTCCAGCCGTCGGCGGTGGCGATCACGCCGACGTCCTTGCCCCGGGCCTCGGCGCATTCGCGGGCGCAGCCGGAGACGCCCATCTTCAACTTGTGCGGGCTGCGCAGTCCCCGGTAGCGCAGCTCCAGGGCGATGGCCATCGCCACCGAGTCCTGCACGCCGAAGCGGCACCAGGTGGAGCCGACGCAGGATTTCACGGTGCGCAGGCTCTTGCCGTAGGCCTGGCCGGACTCGAACCCGGCGTCCACCAGTTCCTTCCAGATCTCCGGCAGCTGCTCCAGCCGGGCACCGAACATGTCGATCCGCTGCCCGCCGGTGATCTTGGTGTACAGTCCGTACTTTTCCGCGACCGCGGCGATCACCCCGAGCTTCTTCGGGGTGATCTCCCCGCCGGCGATGCGCGGGACCACCGAGTAGGTGCCGTCCTTCTGCATGTTGGCCAGGGCGCGGTCGTTGGTGTCCTGCAGGGTGCCGCGGCCGGCGTCCAGGACGTAGGCGCTGTTCTGGCTGGCCAGGATGTTGGCGATGGTCGGCTTGCAGATGTCGCAGCCGTCCCCGGTGCCGTAACGGGCCATGACCTGCTCGAAGGAGTCCAGTTCCAAGACCCGGATGGTTTCGAAGAGTTCCTGGCGGGAGAGTTCGATGTGTTCGCAGAGGGCCTTGGAGACCTCGACGCCGGACTTGGTGAGCTCCGTTTCGAGCAGCTTCTTGAGCATGGGCACGCAGGACCCGCAGCTGGTGCCGGCGCGGGTGCAGCCCTTGAGCTCGCCGAGTTCCTGGACCGGCGCGTTGCCGTCGCAGGCGCCGCAACCGTTGACGGCGTCGCGGATGGATCCGGCCGTGACGTTGTTGCAGGAACACAGGATGGCGTCGTCCGGCAGTTCGGTGTCAGGTACGTCCCCGCCGCCGGCTGCGGTGAGGTAGGCGCCGGGCTCGGCCGGGAGTTCGCGGCCCAGCAGGGGGCGCAGGGAGGTGTAGGGGGCCGCGTCGCCGACGAAGATGCCGCCGAGGAGGGTCTTGGCGTCGTCGGTGGTGACGATCTTCTGGTAGACGCCGCGGGCGGGGTCGGCGTAGACGATTTCGAGGGCGTGTTCGGTGCGGGCGAAGGCGTCGCCGAAGCTGGCGACGTCGACGCCGGAGAGCTTGAGCTTGGTGGCGGTGTCGAAGCCGGGGAAGGTCGCCGCGCCGCCGTGCAGCCGGTCCGCGACGATCTCGGCCATCGTGTTGGCCGGGGCCACGAGGCCCAGGCACATGCCGCCGAAGTTGGCGACCTCGCCGATCGCCCAGATGCCGGGGACCTGCGTGGCGCAGCCGTCGGAGATGACGACGCCGCCGCGTGGGCCGAGCTCGAACAGCTGGTCCCCGGCCGGGCCGGAGGATTCGTTGGCGGCGCGGAACAGCTCGTCGCGCGGCTTGACGCCGATCGCGACGATCACGAGGTCGGCGTCGATGATCCGGCCGTCGGCCATCAGCACGCCGGTGACCTGTCCGTCGTCGTCGGCGAGGACCTCGGAGGGGAAGACGCCGCCGTGGACGGTGAAGCCCTTGGCCTCGATCAGCCGGCCCAAGGCCTGCCCGGCGCCCTCGTCCAGCTGGGTGTTCATCAGCCAGGGGGAGCCGTTGATCACGATCGGGGTGGCGCCGAGCTGCTCGGTGCCGGCCGCGGATTCCAGGCCCAGCAGCCCGCCGCCGATGGTGACGGCGTTGACCTTGCGGCCCAGCTTCTCAGTGAGGGCCGCGATCGCCTGATTGATGGCCCGGACATCCTCCAAGGTGCGGTAGACGTGGGTGAGTTCGGCGCCGGGGATGGGCAGGCGGGCAGCGTCCGAGCCGGTGGCGACCACCAGTTCGTCGTAGGGGTAGACGGTGCCGGCCGCGGTCTGCACGGTTTTGGCGGCGGCGTCGAGGCCGGTGACGCGCTCGCCGGTCACCAGGTTCAGGGCTGAGTGGTCCCACATCGAGGCGGTGCCGAGGGTGAGGTCGACGTCGGCGTCGGTGAGGGCCCTGCTGAGCGCGACGCGGTCGTAGGGCAGATGCGCTTCCTCGGTGAGGACGGTGACCTGCCAGCCGTCCAGCCCGCGGGCATGCATGGCCTCGGCGAAGCGGTGCGCTGCGGGTCCGCCGCCGGCGACGACGACGCGGCGGGAGTTCTGCCCCGAGGCGTCAGTGGGACTAGCGTTTTCGGGGCTGGCGGTCTGTCCGGTCACGGGTGGCCTTTCGTTGGGCCGCAGGCGGTGCGCTGCAACGGTTCGATCCAGCTGCGGTGATCCACCCGGTTCATTAGTTCGGTTCATGAGCCCGGGGGATCAGCTGGTCCGTTCAGCCTAAGGACCGGCAGTTTCGCTTCAGTTTCCCTTTTGTTTCGTGATCTTAACTTCTGCATCACGGCTGCGTTTCCGGCGGCGTGAGGTCTCTTTTACCGGCCGGACACATTGGCCGCACGCTGTTGAAACACCCCGGTCCTAGCGTGGGGTTGTGGCCGCAGCGGTGGCCGCGAAACTTCTGAGAGGGGCCATCATGACTGCCGTACTGGAGAGCGCAGCCCGCAGCTTTGTGGAGCGCACCGCGGGCGCCGGACCCGCGTGGCACCGGGTCTGCGCCGTCGAGGACCTGGAGCCGGGCTGGGGTGAGGCCGCGCTCATCGCGGGCCGCCAGGTGGCGCTGTTCCGCACCGCCACAGGCGGCGTGTTCGCGGTGGAACAGGCCGATCCTGCCACCGGGGCGCACGTGATGGCCCGCGGCATCACGGGTTCCCGCGGAACCCGCCCCACCCTGGCCTCACCGCTGCACAAGGAGGTCTACGACCTCGGCACGGGGGAGTGCCTGGGCAACCCGGAGCTGCGCCTGGGCACCTACGCCGCCCGGGTCGCGGACGGCTTCGTCGAGGTGGAGCTCTAGAGCCCCAGCGCTTCGCGCACGTCGGCCAGGACGCCGTCCAGGGCCGCCCGGGCCTCGAGCCGCGCCTGCGGCAGTTCGGCGGCGGACCCCACGCTGCGGATCACCTCGAGGTAGCACTTGAGCTTCGGCTCGGTGCCGCTGGGGCGGATGATGACACGGGTGCCGTCCTTGGTCAGGTACAGCAGGCCGTCGGTGGGCGGGAGCTGTTCGCTGCCCTCGGCCAGGTCCGCGGCCGTCTCGACGGCGGAGCCGCCGAAGGAGTCCGGCGGGCTGACCCGCAGCCGGTTCATCATGGCGTCCAGCAGGCCCAGGTCGGCCACCCGGATGCTGAGCTGGTCACTCGCGTGCAGCCCGTGCACCAGGTAGAGCTCGTCCAGCGTGTCGAAGATGGTCTTGCCCTCGGACTTCGCGGCCGCGGCGAGTTCGGCGATCAACACGGCGGCCGAAATCCCGTCCTTGTCGCGCACCAGCGAGGGTGCGACACAGTAGCCCAGCGCCTCCTCGTAGCCGTAGAGCAGGCCCGGCACCCGGGCGATCCACTTGAACCCGGTGAGGGTTTCCTCGTGCGCATACCCGGCGGCGGCGGCAATGCGGGCCAGCAGCCGGGAGGAGACGATCGAATTCGCGAACACGCCCTCCGCCGCACCGGCGCCGGCGGCCAGCCGCGCCACGACGTGCGCCCCGAGCAGGGCGCCCACCTCGTCCCCGCGGAGCATCCGCCAGGCGCCGGAGTCCGGGTCCTTCGCGGCGACGGCGGCGCGGTCGGCGTCGGGGTCGTTGGCGATCACAATGTCCGCGTCCACCCGGGCCGCGGTTTCCAGCGCGAGGTCCAGGGCGCCGGGCTCCTCCGGGTTCGGGAAGTTCACGGTGGGGAAGTCCGGGTTCGGCTCGGCCTGCTCGGCGACCAGCGTGACGCCGGCGAAGCCCGCGGCGTTGAGCACGGCCACGGCCGTTTCCCCGCCCACGCCGTGCATGGGGGTCAGGACGATCTGCAGGTCCCGCGCGGGGAAGCGGTCCGCGGCGGCGAGGGCGGCGACGGCGGCCTCATAGTCGGCCGCGATCGACGGATCCAGCACCGTCCATCCCTCCGGTGCCAGCGCGATCGAGTCCAGGGCGCCGACGGCGTCGATCTCCGCCGCGATCAGCGCGTCGTAGGGCGCGACGATCTGGGCGCCGCGGCCGCTTTCCTCGACGGCATGCCGGCCCAGGTACACCTTGTAGCCGTTGTCCGGCGGCGGGTTGTGGCTGGCCGTGACCATCACGCCGCCGTCGCAGTCCAGGGCGCGGACCGCATAGGCGAGCAGCGGGGTGGGCAGCGCGGCGGGCATCAGGAACGTTTCGATGCCGGCGGCGGTGAAAATCGCGGCCGTCTCTGCCGCGAAGATGTCGGAGTTGTAGCGGGCGTCATAGCCGACGACGGCGCGCGGCCGGGTTCCCGGCGCAGCCTTGCCGACGGCGCCGGTGAGGAAGGCGGCGAGGCCGGAGGCGGCGCGGCGCACCACCACGCGGTTCATCCGGTTCGGGCCGGCGCCGAGGGCTGCCCGCAGTCCCGCGGTGCCGAACTGGAGGGTGCCGTTGAAGCTGTCGGCCAGCTCCTGCCGGGCTCCGGGCGCGCCCTCGTCGGCGAGGCGGACCAGCTCGGTCAGGGCGGCGGCGGTTGCGGGGTCCGGGTCCTGGGCGGCCCAGGTGCGGGCGTCGCTCAACAGTTGGGTCAAGGCGGCATCGGAAGACGTCATGGGTACCAAACTAGCGGCAAACGCAGGCCCGGCGCGCCCCGACAAGCGCGGCGCGGCTTACAGTTCCATCACACTCCAGCCCGGCGCAGGACTTCCGAAAGATCGGCTCAAGACCGCTGCCGTAAGGGCGGCGGGTCATTGACACCGATTTTTCCGGACACGTAACGTCTTGAATATGAAAATGGGGCGTGGGGTGGAGTGGGCCTTGCACTCCTGCGTCAATATGTCCTGGACGCCGCCGGGGGAGGCCGTGAACAGCGCCCGGCTCGCGGCGTTCTACAGCCTCCCCTCGGCGTACCTGAACAAGCAGCTCCAGGCTCTGGTCCGGGCCGGCATCCTGACCTCGGTCTCCGGACCCCGCGGCGGCTTCCACCTGGCGCGGCGGCCGGAGAACATCACGGTGCTGGATGTGGTGCTTGCCCTGGAAGGTCAGGAGCCGGCCTTCCGCTGCGAAGGCATCCTGGGCAACGTCCCGGAGGCGGACCGGCAGGAGAACTTCGTGCGGACCTGCCTGATCTCCCAGACCATGCGGCAGGCGGAACTGGCCTGGCGGCAGGCGCTGGCGCGGCAGACCATTGCCGGGATCGCCGACTCCATGGAGCGCCGGTTCCCCGGGGACCGGGAGAAGGCCGTCCGGCACCTGAGCGCCTCCGGCTAAGGCCGCCGGCCCCCGGCCGCCGGCCGGGGACCGAGGCCCGGCTGAGCCTCCGGCCCGGGTCCCAACTCAGAGCTTGGCGATGATCTCCGCGAGCAGCTTGGAGATGCGCGGTCCCGCGGCCTGGCCGGCCTCGAGGACCTCCTCGTGGCTCAGCGGCACCGGGCTGATGCCGGCGGCGAGGTTGGTCACCAGCGAGATGCCAAAGACCTCCATGCCGGCGTGGCGCCCGGCGATGGCTTCAAGCGCGGTGGACATGCCCACCAGGGACGCGCCGATCCGTTTGGCGTACTGCACCTCGGCCGGGGTCTCGTAGTGCGGGCCGGTGAACTGTGCGTAGATCCCCTCGTCCAGGCTGGGGTCCACTTCGAGCGCCAGGGCGCGGATCCGCGGGGAGTACAGGTCGGTGAGGTCCACGAACGTGGCGCCCTCAAGCGGGGAGGTGGCGGTGAGGTTGATGTGGTCGCTGATCAGCACGGGGGTGCCGGGCGTCCAGTCCTCGTTGAGGCCGCCGCAGCCGTTGGTCAGGACCAGGGTCTTGCAGCCGGCGGCGGCCGCGGTGCGCACACCGTGGACGACGGCGCGGACGCCTTTGCCCTCGTAGTAATGGGTGCGGGCGCCGAGGACCAGGGCGCGCTTGCCCTCGCGGGTCAGCACGGAGCGGATGGTGCCGACGTGGCCCACCACCGAGGGGGAGGAGAAGCCGGGGACCTCGTCCGCGGAGAGCGTCGCGGTGGTCTCGCCGATCAGTTCGGCGGCGTCGCCCCAGCCCGAGCCGAGCACCAGTGCGACATCGTGGCGGTCAACGCCGGTCTCTTCGGCAATGTAGTCGGCGGCGGCGCGGGCGGCGTCGAAGGGGTCCGTGTTCAGGAATTCTGTATTACTCACTGGTACAAGCTACCGTGCCGCCCCCGCGCTGCCCAGCATCCTTATTGGTGGCGCCGGTCCGGATGATGGACAATGGATGATTGTGACTACGCATCCCGATTTCAGTGCACCCCGTATCGCGATTCTCGGCGGAGGGCCCGGCGGCTACGAAGCCGCCATGGTCGCAGCCTCCCTGGGAGCGCAGGTCACCATCATTGAACGCGCCGGACTCGGCGGATCCGCGGTGCTGACCGACGTCGTACCGTCCAAAACCCTGATCGCGACCGCGGACCTGATGACCCGTGTGGGCGAGGCCGGCGAGCTGGGCGTGAAGTTCGACCTCGACGGCGGCGACTGCACCCCGACGATGCGCGCGGACCTCAAGCACATCAACGACCGCCTGCTGGGCCTGGCCCGGCAGCAGTCCGCCGACATCCAGAAGGGCCTGGAGGGCCAGGGCGTCCGCATCCTGCTTGGCTCCGGCAAGATGCTGGACAACCACACGATCGAGGTCCTCACCGCCGAGGGCACCGAGACGATCGAGGCCGACGCCATCCTGCTCGCGGTCGGCGCCCACCCGCGGGAACTGCCCACGGCCCGCCCGGACGGCGTTCGCATCCTGAACTGGGCGCAGATCTACAACATGGACGAGCTCCCCGAGGAGCTGATCGTGGTGGGTTCCGGCGTCACCGGGGCCGAATTCGCCTCCGCCTACAACGGCCTCGGCTCCAAGGTCACCCTGATTTCCTCCCGCGACCGGGTGCTGCCCGGCTCGGACACGGACGCCGCCGAGGTGCTCGAGGGTGTCTTCGAACGCCGCGGCGTGAAGGTGCTCTCCCGGGCCCGCGCCGAGACCGTGGAGCGCACGGACGACGGCGTTGTGGTCACCCTCGGCGACGGTTCCAAGGTCACCGGCAGCCACTGCCTGGTGGCCGTCGGCTCCATCCCCAACACCGCCGGAATCGGCCTCGAGGAGGCCGGCGTCGCGCTGACCGAGAGCGGCCACATCAAGGTCGACGGCGTCTCACGCACCACCGCGCCGAACATCTACGCTGCGGGCGACTGCACCGGCGTGCTGGCCCTCGCCTCGGTCGCGGCCATGCAGGGCCGCATCGCGATCGCGCACTTCCTCGGCGACAGCGTCACCCCGCTCAAGCTGCACCAGGTGGCCTCGAACATCTTCACCTCGCCCGAGATCGCCAACGTCGGCGTCTCCGAGGCCGAGATCGACTCCGGCAAGTACCAGGGCGACGTCGTCAAGCTCTCGCTCAAGAGCAACGCCCGCGCCAAGATGCGCAACCACAAAGACGGCTTCATCAAGATCTTCGCCCGCAAGGGCTCCGGCACCGTGATCGGCGGCGTTGTGGTGGGCCCCAACGCCTCCGAACTGATCTTCGCGATCTCACTCGCGGTGACCCAGAAACTGCACGTCGACGACGTCGCCAGCACCTTCACGGTGTACCCGTCGCTGAGCGGCTCCATCTCCGAAGCGGCCCGGCGGCTTCACGTCCACATGTAAGTGGATCCGCCGCCGGCGGCGGCACGCGCGACGGCGTGGCCCGGCCTGCCGGCGGGGTTACCGCACGCCCAGTTGAGCCGTTTGTTCGGCTGTTTCGAACTCGATGACCGTGACGGAGCCTGCCCGCACCGGCCGGCCCAGGGCGCGGTAATCCCATCCGGCGGCCTGGTAACCGTTGGCATCGAGGGCATGCCGTCCGTCCACGATGAACCTCGTTTTCACGAGTTCACCGAGCCGGAGCGGGTCCGCTTTCCGGAACTCGTCCCACTCCGTGAGCAGGACCACCACCTGGGCTCCCGTGACGGCCTCATCGAGTGACTCGGCGTAGCTGAGGTCCGGGTAGCGGCGGCGTGCGTTCGCCATGGCCGCCGGATCGTAGACGGTCACAACGGCTCCCGCTTCGTGGAGCATGCGCGCCACGTCGAGAGCCGGCGCGTCCCGGACGTCGTCGGAATTCGGTTTGAAGGCGGCGCCGAGAGCGGCGATCCGCGCTCCCGAGAGTTGCCCGCCGACGAGTTCGCAGACGAGATCGACCGTGCGCTGGCGCCTGCGCTGGTTGATGGCGTCAACGTGGCGCAGAAACGAGACGGCCTGTCCCACACCCAGCGATTCGGCCCGATGCGCAAAGGCCCTGATGTCCTTCGGCAGGCACCCGCCGCCGAAGCCCAGGCCGGGTTTGAGGAATCTCCCCCCGATCCGGCTGTCGTAGGAGAGGGCAAGGGCCAGCTGGCTGACGTCCGCGCCGGTGGCCTCGCAGACTTCCGCCATCGCGTTGATGTAGGAGATCTTGGTGGCCAGGAAGGAGTTCGCGGCGACCTTGACCAGCTCAGCCGTGGCCAGGTCGGTGGACACGACCGGGGTTCCTGCCTCGATGATGGCGGCGTAGCAGGCGGCCAGCTGGGCCCGCGCCCAGTCCGACTCCGCGCCGAAGACCAGCCGGTCAGGTTCGAGGGTGTCCGCGATGGCGTAGCCCTCGCGCAGGAACTCGGGGTTCCAGGCCAGTTCCACCAGGTCCCCGGCCGGGGCCGTGGCGCGGACAAGCGCCGTCAGTCGCGCCGCGGTTCCGATCGGCACCGTGGACTTCCCGACGATGAGGCACTTCCGGGTCAACTCCCCGGCCAGGGACGTGACGGCAGCGTCGACGTAGCTCAGGTCCGCGGCGTCGGAGTCCTTCGACTGCGGGGTTCCGACGCAGATGAAGTGGACGTCTCCGTGGGCGGCGGCGAAGGTGACATCAGTAGTGAACTGGAGCCGGCCGGAGGCCAGGGCTTCCTGCATTTTCTGTTCGAGGTTCGGCTCGTAGATGGGCAGGATGCCGGCGGCGAGCTGGTCGATCTTGGCTTGGTCGACGTCGAGGCCAACAACGTCGTAGCCGAGCAGCGCCATGCACACGGCGTGGGTGGCACCGAGGTAACCGGTGCCGACGACGGTGACGCACGGGTGCTCGACGATGGCCGGGAGGCTCGTCGGGGCGGGGTTTTGGGACATGGTTGAGACCTTCCTTCAGAAACTGGACAGTGTGCGCGACTGGATGGTGTGCGGCGGGCCGCGATTCAGGTGTTGCTGCAGGGAATGTTGCTCAGGCCGCTGCCGGCACCGCCGACAGTGTTGGAGCAGGCCACGACGTTGTTCATCGCTGGCCGGAGGGCGAATGCGTAGCCGGTGCCGTCCACCGAACCGGTGTTGCGGACGAAGAGGTTGTTGTCGCCCCACTGGTCGAGGATGTTGTGGGACTGGTAGCCGTCCTGCGGGGAATTGTGGCCCTCATTGGCTTCGATGGTCCAGGCGTTGCCCTTGATGTTGATCCATGCCGTCGCGGCGGTCATGCCGGTTCCGTCGAAGCGGTTGTTCGTGATGATGCCGCCGACGGTCCCTTCTTTGATGTCGATGTTCTCGGAGGTGGTGTTGGAGATGGTGTTGCCGGCAATGATGTTGTAATTGCTTGCATCGGCAAGGCAGCCGCTGTAGGTGCACCAGTTGCTGACGGCGGTCCCCACATAGATGCCTTCGCCGAACTTTTCGCTCTTGCTGCCGGTGTGGCTGACCGTGTTCCCGATGACGAGGTTGCTGCTGGAGCCGTTGCGCAGGTGGATGCCTTCGTCGCCGACGTTGGACACGGTGAGGTGTTCGATGACCGAGCCGCTGCTGGAATCAGTGACTATGCCTTTCTGCCCGTTTTGGACGGTAAATCCCGAGAGGACCCAGTAGCTGGCGGCGTCCAGGTGGAAGATGTAGCCGCTGCCCGTGTCGCCGGCGTCCAGGATTGCGTTCCGGGACCCGCACAGGAAGATCCTGTTTCCGGCTGTGCCGGAGGCTTTTGCGCTGAACTTCCCGGCGTAGGTGCCATCGGCGAGTCCGATGACGTCGCCCGGCTGGGCCGAGTTCAGGGCCGCGTTCAGCTGGTCGGCCGTTGCCACGGCGACGGTCGTTGCCGGGCAGTCAACCTTCTGGTCTGAAGGGAGCGGGCCCTGCCCGGGGCGGGCATCAATCGCGGCCTGGCTCATCGGAGTTTTCTCCGGCTTGCGCTTTTTGGCCGATGCCGTCTTCTCGGGTGAGGGCGGGACTTCAGCAGTCGCCGTGTCCCCGGGGGTTCGCGTTGCCGTCGTCGGCGCCCCCATCGGTGCCCCCATCGGTGGCTGCTGGGAGAGGGCAACGCCGGCCAGTGCGGCGACGGCGACGAGCAGCAGCACACCCAGACCCGCGACGAGGATCCAGGGCAGAGCCAACTGGCGGACGGCTTGGATGAGGCGGCGAATCATGCCGTCCCTGCTTCCACGGAGACCAGCGCGGGTTGGGGATCGTGCCCCGCTCCGCTGGCCGGATCCGCGCGCCGGCGGCCCCTTTTGGACTCCTGGGCCCCGTGAGTCAAGGGGCCGATTGAATCCGGACGGACAAGCATGGGATCCAGGTCGGTGAACGTGCTCAACGGGGCCTGGTCCGCGTACGGGTGGCGGATGCTGTGGCGGCGCCGGTGCCCGCGGGCCGCTGTCACGAGCAGGAGCAGGGCCAGCAGGGTCCACATGATTGTCAAGGGCTGGAAGAAGGAGACGAGCTGATCCCACAGCGACTTCGTTAGCACCCAGTTTCCGGTGGCGTTGTCCGCAGACGAAACGTTTCCTGCCCGTTTCAGGTCGATTGCGCTGGGCCCGCTGCCGGCGATTGTGTTGGCTTTGACGTCGCTTCCGGCGGTGCCGATGACGGAGATTCCGTGGTTCGTGACCCCGGAGAGGGTGTTGCCTTCGACCAGGGCCTGGGCGTTGCGCAGGTAGATCCCGACGGTGCCTCCGGTGACCGTGTTGTTGCTGACCGCGCTGCGGGTCACCCCGTCCCGGAGGGCGATGGCCTGGCTGATCTGGTTGCTCAGGTGATTGCCGGCGACGATGACCCGGGATGCGGTGTCGGTAACGACGATGCCCATCGGGCTTCCGACGACGGTGTTGTTGCGGACGGTGGTGTTGTTGCCGCCACGGATTTCCATGCCGTAGTGCGCGCTGTCGGTGACTGTGTTGTTGATCAGGACCAGGTTGCTGCCGGAGGAGGTAAGAGCCGTGCCGGTCGCGCTCGGCCCGGTCGCCAAGGGCCGGCCGTCCACGTAGATCCCGTTGCGGCCGTTGCTGATTGCCTTGTCGTTGTCGAGCCGAACCGAACGAGTGGCCCGGGAGAGGTTGAAGCCGTTCAGGGCGCTGTTACTCACCGAGGTGTCGACCACGGTCGCGTCCGAGACGTAGCGGTGCAGCACGATGCCGTCCATGCGGCTGTCCTTGACGGTGACGTTGTGGATGCTTGCCCCGACCGCATTGGCCAGGAACAGCCCGTATACGTTGTCCGTCACCGTGGTATCCACCACGGAGGCGGTCACGTAGCTGTAGTCCGAGTTCGGCAGGCCCGCATCCTTGGCCGCCGTCGCCGTTCCCGTCACGTCCAGGACCGAGCCGGGTTCCGGGGCAGGCGCCGAAGCCGGAGCAGGTACGGCGGCTGCGTCTCCCTTGGGATGCCGCTTCCGGTGGTAGGCCTTGTACTGGGTGTCTTTGGCGCCATTGGTATCCAAGGCTCCGGTGACCGGACGATCGGAGCCGGTCATGGAAAGGCCTCCGGTCCGGCCGCTCCAGAAGCCGAGGTTCTGGAAGGCGGCGTGGGCGATGGCAACGTTGCCGCCGATGGAGCGGATGTAGGCCCGGCCTGTGCCGGTGAGCGTGCGGGGTGCCCCGGCGTCGGTGTCCCAGCTGCTGATCCTGACGGGTGCATCAGAAGTGCCGGAGATGTTGAGCTTGCCGCCGTAGTTGACGATCGAGACGAACTTCTGGGAATTGCTGAGCATGTTGATGGTCAACACGCCCGTCCGGTTCAGCGTCAGGGTGCCGCCGGCTTCGACGACGATGTTCTCGCTAAGGAGGTAGCTGTTGTCGGGCTGCCTGACGAAGGTCTTCGGCGCCAGGGCCAGCAGGTCATCGATCGTGTATTCCTTATCGCGGGCAGGAAGGACCAGCGTGTAGCCCGTCGAGGAAGCGACCCGGTAGGGAATGCTTGTGCTGACCCCGGTCCACCGGGCGATCGAGGCGATGGTGCGAACTTGGACGAGGCGTCTGTCTTCGCCCGCGACCAGGGCCGCCTCCGTTTCCGGGTTGCCTTTGTAGTTGCTGCCGTCGGTGACGGCGGGCACCTCGTCCCCTGTGGTGTCAGTCGTGGACGCCATGGGCAGGGTTTCCGGCGCCTGGGTGCCCAGGGGGGAGGCGGTTGCGACCGGCAGGCCGGTCAGCAGGGACGCGACCGCAAGAACGGCCGAAGCGGCCAGCGTGATGCGTGTGGACTCGTTCATGAGATGGGCTCAGCCGATGTTAAAGTGGCGGCCGTCTGGCCGGCGCCGCCGGTCTGGTTTTCGTTGCGCGTCAGCCATCCCTGCTTGTTCATCGTGAACAGGGCGTAGGTCTTCACCGGCAGGGCAACGATAATGACCATGACAGCCACCAGGGGCAGCAGGAAGATCTCCCACGGGTGCCGCTTCAGGTGCGAGATGCCGCGGATGCCGCGGCCAAGGAGCATCCACCCGATGGCCAGGCCAACGCCGGTACCGGTGAGTTCGAGGCGGCTAAGGAGCAGATAGCCCATGGTGACGCCCATAGTGACCGGCGTCAGCAGAATCTGCAACACGGTCACTTTGGTGACGAAAGGCACCTGCCAAAGCCAGCCCTTGTAGATGGCGGTCAGGTAGCAGCGGTAGGAGTTTCGGCTCCAGCGGACGCGCTGCTTGATGAAGGCGCTTAGGGTGTTCGGGAACATCGACAGGGCCTGGGCGGTGGACTGGTGCACGGTCTTGAAACCGGCACCCAGCACCAGCCAGGTGAGCCGTCCATCGTCGCCGGCGATGCAGCGGCGTCCCAGGAAGAACTCGTCCTCCAGATTCGGCAGGAGCGGCACCACCACCGAACGGCGGTACGCGGCGGTCCGGCCTGAGAGGCAGGCCACGGCACCGGCGCCGCCCATCGCCGGGACATAGTTGTAGTAACGAAGGTTGATCATCCAGTCCGCGATCCGACGCCAGATGTTTGATTCACGCTGGTAGACGTTCTGCTGGGTGCCGACACCGCCGACCAGCGGATCGGCGAACGGCATCTGGACCGCGGCGAGGAGTCCGGGCTTCCAGAACGTGTCCGAATCGACGAGCACGAGCACTTCGCCGGCGGCTTCCCGGATGCCCCGACTCAGCGCGGAGCGCTTGCCGGCGTGCCGGAAGAGGATCGGCCGCACCGACGGGATTCGCAAGGCGCTGACGCGCTCGTAGGCCTCGGTGTCCCGGACGTCCAGGACAATGATGATCTCGGTGGGGTTCTGGCCCAGCCACGTGTCGAGGCAGCGCATCAGGATGTCGGGGTCTTCGTGGAAGGACGGGACGACAACGGTCGTGGTGGTGCTGAAGTTGTTGACGACTGGCCGGGAGCGCTTGGAGAGAATCACCCGATACAGCCAGAGGCCCCAGACAACGAGGCCAGCCAATGCGATGGGCATGTATTCATGCCACTGCGAGAGGTTGAGGCCCATCACGGCAACTTCAAGTGGGAAGAGTTGGCCGTCATGGAAAAGAAATCGGAATCGGGCACAAAGGTGCCTCGGAAAGTATGCATATGCTTTGAATCCCCCTCGGATGGCGGCGGCTCTGACTAGCTTCGCTGCGACCTTCAAAACATATTTGGAACACCCAAGACTGCGCCCGAGTAGGAGCTACTGCAATTGTAGGCACCTTCACAAGTGGCCCCGCTGGGCGTGTTGGCAAAACCACCGACCGGCGGCGGGACGACTACTTGTTTCCTGAGGCAACTACTTGGGCGCTCTCAGTTCACTCTCAGCGACGCCGAGCTCCGCCCCGCAGCCCAGATGGTGGACCGCGCGGCGGGCCGGCTCCCGCAAGCAGCAGTCTGTCCCGTGTTTACACCCTGACACTATTTGCATATAATGTCAGAATGAGTGATCGAGCCGACGACATCGTGGACGCCGCCTACGTGTGCTTCACCCGGCACGGGGCGCGCCGGACCACGATGAACGACCTGGCGGTGCAGGCGGGTATTTCGCGCCCCGCGCTGTACCAGTACTTCCGCAGCAAGGAGGATGTGTTCCGGGCGCTGGTGGAACGACTGCTGGCGGATGCCTTTGCCGCCTCCGAGAGCGCGGCGGCCGCCGGCGCCGATCCGGCGGACCAGCTGGCGGGGATCCTGCTGGCGAAACTGGCCCTCGTGATGCAGATCTGGCGCGACAGCCCCGCCCACGCGGCGGAGCTCCTCGGCGTCGACACCCGCCTGTCCCCTGAGGTTCTGGAACGCTACGACGGTGCCATGCTCGGCCTGCTCACGCGGACGGTGCACGAGTCCTACCCGGAAGCCGACGCCCGGGACGCGGCCGAGATGCTCTTGGCCTTCACCCGCGGCCTGGAAGCGGGAGTCTCGGATCCCGATGCCCTGCCGGACCGGCTGCGCCGGGGTGTGGGCATCTTCGTCGCAGGTTTCACCAGCCTTGCCCCTGCCACAACCCCCACAGCAACCCCTCACGCCACCTCTGCAAAGGAACAACCATGACCACAGCAGTACTCATCACCGGAGCCTCGTCCGGCATCGGCCGCGCGACGGCCGAACGCCTGCTCGCCCGTCCCGGGTTCACCGTCTACGCCACCGCGCGGCGCACCGAGGCCCTCGCGGACCTGGCGGCAGCCGGAGCGACCGTCCTGGCCCTCGACGTCACCGACGAGGAGTCGATGGCCGCGGCCGTCCGCACCGTCGAGGACCGGCACGGCAGCGTCGGGGTCCTCGTCAACAACGCCGGCTACGGCGAATACGGCACCATCGAGGAGACGGGCCTGGACGCGGTCCGGCGGCAGTTCGAGACGAACGTCTTCGGTTTTTCCCGGATGATCCAGCTGGTCCTTCCGGGGATGCGCGCCGCCGGATCCGGACGGATCGTGAACATCGGCTCCATGGGCGGCCGGGTCACGTTCCCGGTCGGCGGCTACTACCACGCCACCAAATACGCCGTGGAGGCCATCACCGACGCCCTCCGCTTCGAAGCCGCGCCTTTCGGGCTCCACACCTCCCTGATCGCGCCGGGCCTGATCCGCACCGGCTTCGGGGCGACTGCCTCCCGCACCATGGCCTCCTCCGGCCAGGCCGCGGGACCGTACGCGGGTCTGCGGGCCGCGGCGGATGAGCAGATGGCCACCTCCTACGCCTCGCCGGTCCTCGCCGCCGAGCCAGACGCCGTCGCCGTCGCCGTTGAACACGCCGCAACCGCCCGGCGGCCCCGCGCCCGGTACACGGTTACCCCGGCCGCGAAAGCCATCGTCCAGTCCCGCCGCTTCCTGGGCTCCGGACTTTTCGACGCCTACCTCCGCCTACAGTTCCGGAGCACCAAGTGAAGCAAACCGTCAGTCGCTGGCGGCGCCTCCCGGCATGAACCGGGGCCCGGCAGGTCCTAGAACGGGTACGGCGCGATGTCCGGGCGCATCGTGAGCCACTGGATCTCGGTGAAGGACTCCATATTGGCGTGGTGCCCGCCGATCCGTGAGCCGTTGCCGGAGTTCTTCACCCCGCCGAAGGGCGAGTTCGCCTCGTCCGAGACCGTCTGTTCGTTGATGTGGACCTTGCCGGAGTCCAGCCGGTCCGCAATGGTCATGGCCATGCCGACGTCGCCCAGGATGCCGATGGAGAGGCCGTATTCGTTGTCGTTGGCCAGCGCCACGGCCTCGTCGAGGGTGGAGAACTTCATCACCGGGGCCACCGGGCCGAAGATCTCGTCCTTCCACGCCGGGCTGTCCTCGGCCAGGTCCACCAGCACCGTGGGCTGGTAGAAGCGGCCGTCGTGCGTGCCGCCTGCGGCAAGCCGCGCCCCGGCCTGCACCGCGTCCTGCACGATGCCGTCCACCCGCTGCAGCTGGCGTTCGTCGATCACCGGCCCCAGCGCCACGGTGCCGCTCTTGGGGTCTCCCACCGGCAGGTGCCCGGCCTTTTCGGCGAGCGCGGCGACGTAGTCCTCGTAGATGTCCTCGTGCACAATGTGCCGGCCGGCGGCCATGCAGATCTGGCCCTGGTGCATAAACGAGCCGAACGCCGCCGCGGAGGCGGCCTTGGCCAGGTCCGCGCCGGGCAGCACAATCAGGGCGTTGTTGCCGCCGAGCTCGAGGTGGGCGCGCTTGAGCAGCCGGCCCGCGGTTTCGCCGATCTTGCGGCCGGCCGCCGTCGAGCCGGTAAAGGCGATGACGCGGACTTCGGGGGCTTCGACGACGGCGGCGCCGATGTCTGCGCCGCCGGGCAGCAGTGAGAGCAGCCCCGGCGGAAGCCCGGCCTCCTCGAAGATCCGCATGACGCTTACGCCGCCGCAGACCGCGGTGCGCGGGTCCGGCTTGAGCAGCACGGCGTTGCCGAGGGCCAGGGCCGGGGCCACCGCGCGGATCGAGAGGATCAGCGGAAAGTTGAACGGCGCGATCACGGAGACCACGCCTACGGGCCGGCGGCGGGCGAAGGACCAGCGGTTCTCGTTCGAGGTGAGGACGTCCCCGGCCGGCAGCGAGGGCAGGGCGGAGGCGTCGTAGCATTCGTTGGCGGCGATGTGGGTCTCCAGCCCGGCCTTGGGCGGGATGCCGCCGGATTCACGGATGATCCAGTCCTGGATTTCCGCGCCGTGCTCCTCCCAGAGCCGGCCGGCGCGGCGCAGCACGGCGGCCCGTTCCTCGGGATTGCGGGCGGCCCACTCCTTCTGCGCTTTCGCCGCCACCGTGGCTGCCTCCTGGACGTCCGCCACGGAGGCGACGCCGTAACTGCCCAGGGTCTCGCCGGTAGCCGGTTCGACGGCGTCAGCGGCCCCGCCGCCGCCGGTGCGCCAGCCGTTGAGGTAGATCTTGCCCTCCCAGAGGGCGGAGTCGAGCAGGGACATGTCCTGTCCTTTCATCGTGGGGACCGTGGCGTGCGGAGGCGTCGGGGCCGGACCCGAAGGCGAAGGTGCGGCCCCGTCCATCACATGCTGTGCCGCCGTCGCCGTCAAGACCCGCCCACTTTCAACCCCGCCCGGTGACATTCGGCCCTAGCCCCGGGCCGCGGGTGGCGGGCACGGTGGACCATGGCCAACATTTACATTCCCTTCGGGACCGTCGAGGGCCAGACCGCCCGCATCGCCGAGTACATCGCCTACGTCATTCGCGAGCACGGTCACGAGGCCCGCGCGGTGGACCTGCAGAGCTCCGGCGACGCCCTCCCGGACGACTGCGACGCCGTCATTGTCGGCGCCTCGGTCCACATGGGCAAGCACGAGGCGTTTGTCACGGATTTCGTCCGCGCCAATAAGGCGGCGCTGGAGCGGCTTCCCTCGGCGCTGTTCTCGGTCAGCCTCGCCGCGCACGGCGACGAGGAGAGCGCGGAAGGCTATGTGGAGAAGTTCGAGGAGGAGACCGGCTGGCGTCCGGCGCACGTCGGCCTGTTCGCCGGCGCGCTGCCGTACACCCAGTACGGCTTCCTCAAACGGCACATGATGAAGCGGATCACCAGCAGCAAGGGCTCCCCGGACACGGACCTGTCCCGCGACTACGTCTACACCGAGTGGGACGGCGTCCGGCGTTTCGCCGAGGACTTTGTGGCCGGTCTGCCCGCCGCGGATCCTTAGGCCGCCGCGGCCCGGACGTTGTTCGGCGTCGAACGCACGCGCGCCATCCGGGCCGCCACCAGGTAGATGGCCCCGGTGATCAGCGGGACCACGCTTGCCGCCGCCAGCGAGGCCGCCGGGCCGGACCTGCCGATGATCGTGATCAGGAGCGGCAGCGCGCCCAGGGTCAGCAGCAGCCAGCCGGCCAGCCCGGTGCGCTTCAGCCCGAGGACCGCCGCCGGGAACGCCAGAGCGACGACGCCGACGGCGATCACGGGCCCGTTGGCGTCCTGGAAACTGCGCGCCGTCGCAGGATCCAGGGCGAACCACACACTGACCGCGAACAGTGCGGCGGTCAGTGCCAGCAGCAGGGGAGCCGTGCCGGACGGCCAGAACCAGGCGAGAACCGCGAGGATCAGCATCGGCGCCGCCCAGGCAAGGATCATCAGCAGCCCCGCGGTGCCGCCCGGCTCGTCCATGGCCTCACCGCCGATAAACGCCCCGCCAAAGACGGTGAAGACCGCCATGAGGACCGCGCCGGTCCGGGTCAGCGCTGCAGCGCGCCGCCGCGGATTCTTCTGTCGGCTACTGACTACGGACACTGTTGCCTCCTGGAGAAGGTGAGAACCTGTGCCCATTGAAGCCCGGCGGGGGAGGCGCGGCCAAGGGGAGAAAGGCCCGCCGGGGGACCCGTTGGCCGTCGGATGAGGCCTTAGCCCATCCCGGACGGTCCGGCCCAGGCCGCGAACGTCCCGGCCCCTCCGCCTCCGCTGTCGTCGTCCTTGCCGCAACGCCGGCAGCGCTTGTACAGCGCGCCATCCTCGGCGTGTTCGGTATGCCAATCGTGCTGGATATTCAGCTTGCACAGCAGCGTCTTGAACATGGTCCTCTCCGATCCACTCCACGTCCGAGATCAGTAATCCAATCATCGCGCTCGTGTTGCGGCCGCAGAAGACCTGAAGCTCGATTCCGGCCGGAGGGCCCGCCAGGTGTCCGGCCGGCCCCTACGCCACGGCCGCCTGGAAGTGCTTCTCGATGAGCCCCTGATGTCTTCGTGGCAGCCGCCGCCGCCGGTGCCGGCGCGGGTGGCCCGGACACCTCGGCCAGCGTCCCGCACCCTGACGAAGCCGCGGCGGCAATGGCGGTTCCGCTCACCCCGGCGCAGCGGCACACGGTCCGCTCGGGATCAGCCGCAGCAGGCGCGGCCTGGTCCGGGCCGTCCAGGCGCAGCAGTAGCGACCGGTCCGCCGGCAGCTCGGCGCCACGGATCCGTCTGCCGGCCCGTGACAACTCCCAGCACGACAGCGACCACAGCGACGGCGGCGACCGCCAGGATGATGGGGACGGAAACAGTTGTCTCCTGGAGAATGTGAGGACCTGTGACCATTGAAGCCGTCCCGACACCGGTGCCAAGGGAACAAAGCCCCGCGTAGGGACGGGGTCCCGGGGAAGACGGACTTCGGCGTGTGGATTCCGAATCCGAGGGGCTGCTGGTGTTATGTTGACGGAATCGCATCGCTTCACATCTTCAATGGGGGAAACACATGTTCAATCGACGCCCTACGGCCGCGCGCCCGAATCGCATCGCATCACGTCTTCCATGGGGAAAACGCATGTTCAATCGACGCCCCACTGCGGCGCGCCCGAATCGCAGCTGGCAGCAATCTAAGTCCTTCTGGATCGTTGCGGCACTGGTGCTGCTCCTGGTCATCGCCTCCGCCGCCTCCTCCGGGTTCGGCGGCATCATCTTGATGCTGGGCCTGGTCGCACTGATCACCGGGCTCTACGCTCTGCTCACCAAACGGAAAACGTGGGTGAGGCTGCCGCACCGCAAATCCGCCGGCATTGTGGCCAGTCTCGGTGCTATCGCTTTGTTGGTCGGCACCGGCGTAATCGGGGCCACCGCAGCCCCCAGCGCCCCCGTCGTCAATAAAGCGGCGCTCGTGGCCTCCCAGCCGGCAACCACGACTGCCACGCCTACGCCTACGCCCACACCCACCGCCACGAACCCGGCCCGCACTGCCTGCCTGTCGGCAGCGGCCACCCAGGTCTATCAAGGTGCCGCCCTGGTCTGCACCCAGGGCACCGACGGCAAGCTGCTCTGGCTGCCGGAGGCTGAGTCCAAGGTGATCGTCAAGGCAGCAGCAGACAAGAAGGCGGCCGAGGATAAGGCGGCAGCCGAAAAACTCGCCGCGGAAAAGCAGGCGGCGGCCGACAAGGTGGCAGCGGAGAAGGCAGTAGCAGACCAAGCTGCGGCCGACGCCGCAGCAGCAGAGGCGGCACGCCTCGCAGGACCGCCGGCCCCGGCAGCTCCGTATGTGCCGGCCGCACCCGCCGGTCCCAACGTGGTCCACCCGGGAGCGTTCTGCAGCGGGGGTGTCGGTGTCACCAGCACTGGCAAGCCTATGGTGTGTGCCCCGGCGAAGGATGGAAAGATGCGCTGGATCGGAGCCTAGCAGCAGGGCGAAGCGGCCTGGGAGTACAACTTTTAGGTCCATAGCCAAAGCTGGTGGCCCCGACCCTTAGCAAACTGAATGGTCCGGGGTGGGGGTTGGAGCGGGGCTCCAACGCAGTGTGCTTCAGCAATGTCCGGCCTTCCCAGCCTGGCACTCAGACCCTCAAACCACCGCCGCCTGGAAGTGCTTCTCGATGAGCCCCCTGATGTCTTCGTGGCAGCCGCCGCAGCCGGTGTCGGCGCGGGTGGCCCCGGCCACCTCGGCCAGCGTCCCGCACCCTGACGCAACCGCGGCGGCAATGGCGGTTCCGCTCACTCCGGCGCAGCGGCACACGGTCCGCTCGGGATCAGCCGCAGCAGGCGCTGCCTGGTCCGGGCCGTCCAGGCGCAGCAGCAATGACCGGTCCGCGGGCAGCTCGGCGCCGCGTTCGAAGAGCTGCACCAGTTCGGCCGCCGTGCGGGGCATGCCCACGGCCACCAGCCCCTCGAGCACCCCGGCCCGGGTGGTCATCTTGACGTAGCGGCCGTGCTCGGGGTCGGACCACTGGGCCACCTGCAGCCGCGCCCGCCCGCCCACGGACCCGGCGGTCAAAGCCTCCTCATCCCACGGCTCGGCGGACACGTTACCGGCCACGGCCATGGTCAGCCCGCGGGCCTTGAGCACCACTACCCCCGGTTGTTCGGCCGGCAGCGGCGGCAACGCATCAGCCTCAGCATCAGCTCCGGATGCCAGCAGCGTCAGATACCCGGCCAGCCATTCGGCCTGCCGCCAGCCCGGGCCCACCAGCCCGGACGGGCCGCGGGCACTCCGGCACACCAGGCAGTCCGGGTCGGGGCAACGGACCTCGGCGCAGTCGCCGATCGCGAAAATGTGAGGTTCGTGGTGCGCCCTCAAACGGTGGTCCACCAGGATGCCGGCCGCCGTCGACAGTCCGCAGCCCTCGGCCAGCTCCGTCCTTGGCCGCACGCCGCAGGAGAGCACCAGCAGCTCGCCGTCGATCGCGGAACCGTCCTCCAGCAGCAGCGCGGAGAAGCCGCCGTCGGCCCCGGTCTCCACGGCGACGGATCGGGCGTTGCAGGCCACCCGCACGCCGCAGTTCCGCAGCGACGCCGCGACCACGGCGCCGCCGCCGCGGTCGATGTTGCGGCCCAGCGGATGCGGGCCGTTGTGCACCACGGTCACGGTGGCGCCCTCCTCGGCCGCGGCCAGCGCCGTCTCCAGGCCGAGGACGCCGCCGCCCAGGACCACCACGCGCTTGCCGCCGGCCACCGCCGCCTGCAGCGCCGCGGCGTCCGCCAGGTCGCGCAGCGCCGTCACACCTTCGGGCAGTACCGGGGCGGCCGGATCCGGGTTCAGGCCGGTGAGGTTGGGGATCACCGGCCGTGACCCGGTGGCGAAGACCAGCCGGTCGTAGCCGGGGGAGCTGCCGTCGCTTAGCAGGACCCGCTGCCGGGCCCGGTCCACCCGGCGGACCCGGACCCCCAGCCGGACCTCGACGCCGTCGGCCACCAGGGCGGCCGCGTCCGCCAGCGCCAGGGCGGCCGCCGTCGTCCGGCCGACACCGAGGTCGGCCACCAGCACGCGGTTGTACGCGGCCTCCGCTTCCTCGCCGACGACGGTCAGGTGCACCAGCCCCCTCCGCACCGCCGGCAGCAGTTCGTCGATCAGCCGCGCCGCCACCGGGCCGAAGCCCACCACCACAATCCGCTCCGTCATGGCGCACCTTCCATCTGCAGAACCTCGGCGCGGGCGCCCGCCCGGGCAGGCCGGACCCACACCTTGCTGGTCTTGAACTCGGGCATGCCGGAGACCGGATCGGTGGCAGCCTCGGTGAGCCGGTTGGCGCTCTCCAGCCCCGGGAAGTGGAACGGCAGGAACACCGTCTCAGGCCGGATGTCGGCGCTGAGTTCGGCCCGGCAGAGGACCTCGCCGCGCGCGTTGGCGACCGCGACGACGTCGCCGTCGGCGATGCCCTGCGCCGCGGCGGCCGCCGGGTGCAGCTGCAGCCGTGCCTCGGGCCGGGCCGCGGCGAGGGCGGCCACCCGGCGGGTCTGGGCACCGGACTGGTAGTGCTCCAGCAGGCGCCCGGTGATTAGGGTCATCGGCGTGCCCGCGGCCTCCGGATCGCCGGCAAGCGTCCGACGGCGTGGCGCCACCGGGGTGAACACCGCCCGGCCGTCCGGATGGGCAAACGAGTCCCGGAACAGCCGCGGCGTCCCGGTGCTCCCGGCCGGATAGGGCCAGTAGGCTTCTACGCCGCGGTCCAGGAGGGCGTAATCGATCCCGGAGTAGTCTGCCGCACCGCCAGCGGAAGCGAGCCGGAGCTCCTCGAACACGGTCTCCGGGTCCTCGCTGAACGTCGACGGCGCATCGAGCAGTTCCGCCAGCCGGGTCATGATCCACAGTTCGCTGCGCACCCCGGGCGGCGGCGCGATGGCCCGGCGCCGGCGGAGCACCCGGCCCTCGAGGTTGGTCAGCGTGCCTTCCTCCTCGGCCCACTGGGTGACCGGCAGGATCAGGTCCGCCTCGGCCGCGGTCTCGGAGACGAAGAAGTCGCAGACCACCAGAAAATCCAGGCTGCGCAGCCCGGCGATCACCACGTTCGCGTCCGGCGCGGAGACCGCCACGTTGGCGCCGTGCACGAACAGGCAGCGGACGCCGTCGGGCTGTCCCAGCGATTTGAGCAGTTCGACGGCGGGGACGCCGGGGCCGGGAATCGAGGCCTCCGGCACGCCCCAGACCGCCGCCATGTGGGCGCGGGCGGCGGGGTCGGTGATCTTGCGGTAGCCGGGAAGCTGGTCGGCTTTCTGGCCGTGTTCGCGGCCGCCCTGGCCGTTGCCCTGGCCGGTGAGGGTCCCGTAGCCGCTGCGTGCCGAGCCGGGCAGGCCCAGCAGCAGGGCGAGGTTGATAGCGGCGGTGGCGGTGTCCGTGCCGTCCACGTGCTGTTCCACGCCGCGGCCGGTGAGGATGTAGCTGCCGCCGCGCGCCCGGCCCTCGGCGAGGCGGCGGGCGGAGTCGCGGATCAGCCCGGCCGGAACCCCGGTAAGGGACTGCACGCGCTCGGGCCAGTAGCCGGCGACGCTGCGGGCCAGCGCGGCGTACCCGGTGGTCCGGTCCGCGATGAACCCGGCATCGGCCAGTCCTTCGTGGATGACCACGTGGGAGAGGCCCAGCAGCAGCGCGAGGTCGGTGCCGGGCAGCGGCTGCAGGTGCAGGCCGCCGCCGTCGGCGGTGAACGCCGCGGTGGCGGAGCGGCGGGGGTCGACGACCATCAGCCCGCCGGCGTCGCGAGCGCCCTGCAGGTGCTGGACGAACGGCGGCATGGTCTCCGCCACGTTGGAACCGAGCAGCAGGATCGTGCTGGCGGCGTCGAGGTCCGCCAGCGGGAACGGCAGGCCACGGTCCAGGCCGAAGGCGCGCATCCCGGCCGCGGCGGCGGAGGACATGCAGAACCTGCCGTTGTAGTCGATCCGCGAGGTTCCCAGGGCCAGCCGGGCGAACTTGCCCAGCTGGTAGGCCTTCTCGTTGGTGAGGCCGCCGCCGCCGAAGACCCCGACGGCGTCCGGCCCGTACCGGGCGCGGGTCGCCTTCACCGCGGTGGTGATGCGCTCCAGTGCCTCGTCCCAGCTGACCGGGCGGTGCACGCCGTCGGCGCCCCTGAGCAGCGGCTCGGTGACGCGGCCCGGGTGCTCCAGCAACGACGCCGAGGTCCAGCCCTTGTGGCACAGTCCGCTGCGGTTGGTGGGGAAGTCGCGGCCGGCCACCTCCAGCGGGGCCGCCTCAAGCGAAGCGGCAGCCGTTGCCGGGGCGGTCAGCGTCATGGCGCACTGCAGCGCGCAGTAGGGGCAGTGCGTGGCGGCGCCGTCGGCCATTTAGACGTGTCCTTTGCCGTGGCGGGCTGCGGGCCGCAGGTAGCAGGCCCAGCACACGGCCAGCATCACGAGGTAGGCCGCGACGAAGCCGTAGAAGGCCGGGGTGTAGGAGCCGCTGGCGGTGTTGGAGGCGTTGAGGACCTGCGGGATCACGAATCCGCCGTAGGCGCCGATCGCGGAAATAAGGCCCAGCGCCGAGGACGCCAGCCGCTGGGTGGCCACCGTGCTGGCCCCGGACCGGGCCGCCCGGCTGTGCAGGGCGAAGATCACCGGGATCATCCGGTAGGTGGCCCCGTTGCCGAAGCCGCTGGCCGTGAACAGCGCCAGGAACAGGGTGAGGAAGAGCCAGAAGTTCGCCAGCGGCAGCGTCCAGACCATGGTCAGGGTGATCACGGCCATCGCGGCGAACGCGGTCACGGTCATCCGCGCCCCGCCCAGCCGGTCCGCCATCCTGCCGCCGAAGGGCCGGGCCAGCGAGCCGACCAGCGGGCCCAGGAACGCCAGCGACAGCGCCACGGTGCCGACGCCGATCGAGGAGAACGTCGGGAAGTAGTCCTTGATCAGCTTCGGGAACACGCCGGCGAAGCCGATGAAGGAGCCGAAAGTGCCGATGTAGAGCAGGGCCATGATCCACAGGTGCGGTTCCTTCACCGCGGCGAGCGAGCCGGCGACGTCGCCCTTGGCACTGGTGAGGTTGTCCATGTACTTCCAGGCGCCGAACGCGGCCAGCAGGATCAGCGGGATCCACATCAACCCGGCCACCGGCAGGTTCACGGCACCCGCGGCGAGCAGCGTGACGGCGATCGGGACGGCGAGCTGGGCGACGGCGGCGCCGAGGTTCCCGCCGGCGGCGTTCAGTCCCAGCGCCCAGCCCTTTTCGCGGGCCGGGTAGAAGAAGGTGATGTTGGCCATGGAGCTGGCGAAGTTGCCGCCGCCGAAGCCGGCCAGGGCGGCCACGAGCAGCATCACGCCGAACGGGGTGCCGGGGTTGCCGACGCACAGGGCCAGCCCGGTCGAGGGGATCAGCAACAGCAGGGCCGAGACGATGGTCCAGTTCCGGCCGCCGAAGCGCGGGACCATAAAGGTGTAGGGGATCCGGAGCGTCGCGCCGACCAGGCTGGGCATCGAGATCAGCCAGAAGATTTCGTTCGTGGAGAAGCGGAAGCCGGCCGAGGGGAGCTGGACCACCACAATCGACCAGAGTTGCCAGACCACAAAGCCCAGGAACTCGGCGAAGATGGACCAGTTCAGGTTCCGGCGGGCGATGCCGCGGCCCAGGGATTCCCACTGGGCCTTGTTCTCGGCGTCCCAGTTGGCGATCCAGCGGCCCGGGCGGTACTCCAGCGCGGGGCCGCCGACGGCGGTGCCGTCGGCGGGTGCGGTGCGGCCGGGTGCGGCAGGCGTGGAGCCGGCGTCGTGGTTCGGGGAAACGCCGGTGATGGCGTCGGCAATGCGTTCAGTCATGGGGACCTCCTTCGGGGATGTCCCTCAAAACTAGGGACGCCGCGTTTCCGGGACCCTCGCGCTTTGTTAACGTGCTGTGACGTTTGCCTATCGGCGCTTTTGTGACGGCGTGAGGCCGCGCCCTGTCAGCGCTTCAATGACCTGCTCGACGGTCGGTGCGCCCGCATGACCGCCCGGTGTGGGGTAGATCCGGCAGGCGAGATCACTGCTAGGCGCCCCGCCGGGGAAGATGTCCGCCCCGTCCGCGGTGATCGTGGGCGAACCGGCGAATCCGGTCCCGGCGGTGTCGGCGGCAGATTCTATGAGCCGCAACTGGACCGCGACGTCGTCGCGCCCCAGGGCGGCCAGGGCCGCTTCGACCCGTTCGAAGGCCAGCGCCGTGTTGGGGCAGTCGGCGATGTGGAGGAGTTCTATTTTCATGTGTTCATGGTTTCTGTCTGGTCTCCGGCGTACTTTCCGGCGTCGGTGGGATTCTGAGTGGCGCGTCCGTGCAGTGGCGGCATGGCGAGGGTGACGACTTTGGGTTCGGGACCGGTTCCGCAGCCCGCGCAACAGCCGGCAACACCGCCGCCGTGGGCATCGTCGTCCTCGTCGGCCCCGGCGTGGGGGACGGCGCAGCAGACGTCCCCTTTCCATGCGTTGATGCCTTCGCGGACGGCGATCCCGGCGATGACCAGTGCCGCGCCGGCGTCCGCCCACCACCATCCCAGCGTGCTGTTCAGGACGAGGCCCAGCAGCAGGACCGCGGAGAGGTAGGTGCACAGCAGCGTCTGCTTGGAATCTGCCACCGCGGTCCTGGAGCCGAGTTCGCGGCCGGCCCGGCGCTGCAGCCAGGACAGGACGGGCATCACGGCCAGGCTCAGGGCAGCGACTACGATGCCCGGTGTGGAATGCTGTGCCTCGCCGCCTCCGGCCAGCGACCTGACGGCGTCCACGGCGACAAACAGTGCCAGGGCGAAGAAGGAGATTGCGATGATGCGCAGGGTCAGGTGCTCGCGCCGTTCCGGGTCTTTCGCTGAGAACTGCCAGGACAAGGCGACGGCGGAGGCGACCTCGATTACGGAATCAAGTCCAAAGCCGATGAGGGCGGTGGAGTCCGCGACGTTGCCCGCCCAGAGGGCGACGACGGCCTCAACGACGTTGTAGGTGATTGTCGCGGCCGCAAACAGCCGGATGCGCCGGCTAAGCGTGGCACGGCGGGCGGCGGTCGGGCCGGGCTGAATCGCTATGGTCATGCCAGGCACGTCCCGTCCGGGGCGCAGCAGGCGGGGTCAACGGCCAGCACGACGCCGAGCAGGTCCCTGATTGCGTGGCCCAGACGGGCGTCGGCCAGCTCGTAGCGCGTCCGCCGGCCATCCGGAGTGGCCACCACGAGGCCGCAGCCCCGAAGGCAGGTCAGGTGGTTGGACATGCTCTGCCGGGAGACCCCCAGGGAATCGGCGAGCTCCGAGGGGTGGGCGGCCGCGTCCGACAGGGCCAGCAGGATCCGCGCCCGGGTGGGGTCGGAGACCGCGTAGCCGAACCGGGCCAACACCGGGGCATGCGTGAGGGTTTCCATCTACTTAAAGTACATCCGGGGATGTATTCAGACAATCTTGTATTGAGCTGTTTTTTCAGCCTGCGTTGCGCGGCGCGAACATGATCACGGCCACCCCGAGCAGGCAGATCGCCGAACCGGCGATATCCCACCGGTCCGGCCGGAAGCCATCGAAGATCATGCCCCAGGCCAGGGAACCCGCCACGAACACGCCCCCGTAGGCGGCAAGGATTCGGCCAAAGTGGGCATCGGGCTGCAGGGTCGCGGCAAAACCGTAGATCCCCAGGGCGACTACCCCGAGGCCGGCCCACCACCATTCCTTGCCCTCGCGCACCGCCTGCCACACGAGCCACGCGCCCCCGATTTCTGCGGCGGCGGCCAGGACGAACAGCACGATCGTTTTTGCAATGGTCACGTGTCCATCATGTCAGCGCGCAGCGAGGTGGGCGGCGGGCGCTCCGGAACGACACGCGGCGTCCAAATAATGGAACATTTGTCCATTGGGTGGACGCGAGGAACTATTATCGACGGTATATCCATTCCTTAGCCGGCCTCTCTCCGCAGGGCGGCCCGGTCTTCATGAAAGCGTCACTACATGTCATCCACCGCCACTTCAGCGGAGCAGGGGTCTGCCAAGCAGGTGAACTCGCGCGGCCGCGTGATCGTCGCCAGCCTGATCGGCACCACCGTTGAGTTCTACGACTTCTACGTCTACGCCACGGCTGCCGTCCTGGTCTTCCCGAAGCTCTTCTTCCCGGGCCAGAACGAGACCACCCAGCTGCTGAGCTCCTTTGCCGTCTTCGGCGTCGCGTTCATCGCCCGCCCGCTCGGCTCGATCGTTTTCGGCCACTTCGGTGACAAGTTCGGCCGCAAGGGCACCCTCGTGGCGTCGCTGCTCACCATGGGCATCGCGACCTTCCTGATCGGCTGCCTCCCTACCGCCCTGGTCCCGGGCTGGGAGTTCTGGGCACCGGCCCTGCTGGTCGTTATGCGCTTCGCCCAGGGCCTGGCCCTCGGCGGCGAATGGAGCGGAGCGGCCCTGCTGGCCACCGAGAACGCCCCGGCCAACAAACGCGCCATCTACGGCACCTTCCCGCAGCTGGGCGCCCCGATCGGCTTCATCATCGCCAACGTCATCTTCCTGGTCTTCAGCTACGCGCTCTCGCCGCAGGCCTTCGCCGACTGGGGCTGGCGCGTGCCGTTCCTGCTCAGCGCCGTCATGGTCATCATCGGCCTGTACGTCCGGCTCAAGCTGATCGAAACCCCCGCCTTCACCAAGGTCCTCGAGTCCAACGAGGTCGCCAAGCTGCCCCTGGGCCGCGTCTTCAAGACCAGCTGGCGCCAGCTGATCCTGGGCACCTTCATCATGCTCGCCACCTACGTGCTCTTCTACCTGATGACCACGTTCACGCTGACCTACGGCACCCGCGCCTCCAGCCTGGAGGCCGCCAAGGCCGCCGCCGAGAAGGCCGGCAAGCCGATGACCGAGGCGGCCGCCGCCGCGTTCGTTCCGGGCCTGGGCTACACCCGCAACGACTTCCTGTGGATGCTGATTGCCGGCGTTGTGTTCTTCGGCATTTTCACCTTGGTCTCCGGCCCGCTGGCCGAAAAGTACGGCCGCCGCAAGATGCTGATGGCTGTCACGGGCGGCATCTTCGCCTTCGGCCTGCTGTTCGTCCCGCTGTTCAGCGGCGGCTTCATCGGCACCATGGCCCTGCTGATCATCGGCTTCTCGCTGATGGGCCTGACCTTCGGTCCGATGGGTGCACTCCTGCCGGAACTGTTCCCGACCAACGTCCGGTACACCGGTTCGGCCATCAGCTACAACGTCTCGTCCATCCTGGGCGCGGCGGTGGCACCGTTCATCGCCGTCTGGCTCTGGGAAATGGCGAAGGGCAGCCCGGTCCTGGTGGGCGTGTACCTGACGCTTATGGCCGTGCTGACGCTGATTGCCCTGTTTGTGAGCAAAGAAACCCGCGACCTGGAATACGAGAACAACGTCGCCTGACGCTCCAGCCCGGTTACCGGTTGAAATGCCCGGTGTGTTCGGTGAACACGCCGGGCATTTCCGTGTCGCCGGGCGGTGGCGGCTGAGTAACTGGGCGGGAACGACGACGGCGCCCCGCCCCCGCCCCGCCCCGCCCCCGCCCCGGTGCGGCACCGTTACCGGGCGTAGCGCTCTACAAAGTTGCGCAGGATGGCCATCGGCTCGGTGACGTTGTGCTCGCGGGCCTGGGCCATCAACTCCTCGGCCGAGTCGGGCGGGAAGTAGCCGGCGTGGCGGTAGATGTCGATCCGGGTGGTCAGGCCGTCGACATCGAGCTCGGGGTGGAACTGCGTGGCGTAGAGGTTGGAGCGGATCCGGAACATTTGCACCGGGCAGGTCTCGGAGCTGGCCAGTAGCACCGCCCCGCCGGGCAGTACGGTGCACGCCTCCTTGTGGCCGACAAACGCCGTGAACCGCTCCGGCAGGCCGCGCAGAAGCGGGTCCTGCTGCCCGGCTTTGGTCTGCCTGACGGTGACGCCGCCGAGCCCCTCGCCGTAGGTCCGGTCGATCACGGCGCCCTGGTGCAGGCCAAGGGTGCCGACGCCGTAGCAGGCGCCCAGGAACGGGAAGTCCTCGGCCACGATCCGGTCCAGCAGGGCAAACAGCTCGCGCTCCACCCGGTGCTGGACCTCGCTCTTGTGCTCCGCCGGGTCGCTGGAGGTGAAGGGGCTTCCGCCCACGATCACGCCCGAGTAGTCGCTGAGCTCCAGCGCCGGCAGCGGCGCGGACTCCATCCGGACGCGGCGCAGCTGGGCCTCGACCAGGCCGGTGTAGCGCAGGTAGGCGAGGTATTCGTCGTCGGCGGCGGCGTCCTCGGAACGGGAGGCGAGCAGCAGGAAGGGCTTCACGTACTAAGTCTGCCTCCCGCCGCCCGCTGCCGCTATTCGGCTGCCTCGCCGTCCTCGATCATCGCGATGACCGCGCCCGCGGAGACGGTCTCGCCGGCGGACGCGGAGAGTCCGATCACGATGCCGGCGCGGTGCGCGGTGAGCGGCTGTTCCATCTTCATGGCCTCGAGCACCACCACGAGGTCGCCCTCGGCCACCCGCTCGCCCTCGGCGACGGCCACCTTCACGATGGTGCCCTGCATGGGGGAGGTCAGCGCGTTGCCGCCGGCCGGAGCCGCGGCGCTGGCGCTGCGGGAGCGCTTCTTGGCCTTCGCGGGCTTGGCGCCGCCACCGCCGGAGACGGTGCCCAGCGACGCCGGCAGCACCACCTCGAGCCGCTTGCCGCCGACCTCGACGACGACGCGCTGGCGGTCGCCGGCGTCGGCCGCCTCGGCCCCGGCGCCGGACGGCGTCCAAGCGGGGATGTCGTTGACGAAAGCCGTCTCGATCCAGCGGGTGTGGACCTTGAACGGGCCTTCTGCCGGGGCGAAGTCGGGGTTGCTGACGACGGCGAGGTCGAACGGGATGACGGTGGGGATGCCCTCCACCACCATTTCCTCGAGCGCGCGGCGGGAGCGTTGCAGGGCCTGGGCGCGGGTGGCGCCGGTGACGATCAGCTTGGAGAGCATCGAGTCGAAGTTGCCGCTGATCACGTCGCCCTGCTCCACGCCGGAGTCGACCCGCACGCCGGGGCCGGTGGGGTTCTTGAGCCCGGTGATGGTGCCGGGGGCGGGCATGAAGTTCCGGCCCGGGTCCTCGCCGGTGATGCGGAATTCGATCGAGTGGCCGCGGACCTCCGGATCGCCGTAGCCGAGCTCCTCGCCGCGGGCCAGCCGGAACTGCTCGCGGACCAGGTCGATGCCGGTGACTTCCTCGGAGACGCAGTGCTCCACCTGGAGGCGGGTGTTGACCTCGAGGAAGGAGATCGTCCCGTCCTGGCCGACGAGGAATTCGCAGGTGCCGGCGCCGAGGTAGCCGGCTTCCTTGAGGATGGCCTTGGACGATTCGTAGAGCCGCCGGTTCTGTTCCTCGGTGAGGAACGGGGCGGGCGCTTCCTCCACGAGCTTCTGGTTGCGGCGCTGCAGCGAGCAGTCACGGGTGGAGACGACGACGACGTTGCCGTGCGCGTCGGCGAGGCACTGGGTCTCGACGTGGCGCGGGGCGTCCAGGAAGCGCTCGATGAAGCATTCGCCTCGGCCGAAGGCGGCGGTGGCCTCGCGCACGGCAGATTCGAAGAGTTCGGGGATTTCCTCGCGGGTGCGGGCCACCTTGATGCCGCGTCCGCCGCCGCCGAAGGCTGCCTTGATGGCGACCGGCAGGCCGAACTTGTCCACGAACTCGAGGATTTCCTCGGCGGATTCGACCGGGTCGGCGGTGCCGGGGACCTGCGGGGCGCCGACCTTCTCGGCGATGTGGCGGGCCTGGACCTTGTCGCCGAGGGCGGAGATGGCCTCGGGGGAGGGCCCGATCCAGGTGATCCCGGCGTCGATCACTTTGGCGGCGAACTCGGCGTTCTCGGCGAGGAAGCCGTAGCCGGGGTGGACGGCGTCGGCGCCGGCGCGCTGGGCCACCTCGATCAGCTTGTCCATCACGAGGTAGGACTCGGCGGCGGTGTTGCCGCCCAGAGCGTAGGCCTCGTCGGCGAGCTTGACGTGCAGGGCGTCGCGGTCCGGCTCGGCGTAGACCGCCACGGAGGCGATGCCTTCATCGCGGGCCGCGCGGATGATGCGCACCGCGATTTCGCCGCGGTTGGCGATCAGCACCTTGCTCAGGGGGCGGGTGCCCGGCGTGGTGGTGGCGGGCACTGGCGTTGCGGACTGCTCCGAATTTGCTGACAAGGCGTCTCCTTCTTTCCTTCAGGGAGCCTAGCGCGGTTTTGTGGGTTCCGCCGAGATTACTTGCGGATCCCGCGCGTAAACGGCCGATCCTTTGTGGGGTTCCTACAAGGGGGTGCGAAATGGCTCACTCGGCGCGGGCGTTGGTGCTTACACCGTGCTCACTCAGGCTTCACTCGGCGCGGATGTCCGCCGGGTTGGCCGCGCCGCCGGTCCAGAGCTCGGTGACGCCCACCTTGGCCTGGCCCAGGAGGGCCCGCAAGGTGGAGATGGAGAGCCCGACGACGGTGTGTGGGTCGCCGTCGACCTTGCGGATGAACGCCCCGCCGTAGCCGTCGATCGTGAAGGAGCCGGCGCACTGCAGCGGTTCGCCGGTGGCGATGTAGCTGTCGATTTCGTCCTCGCTCATCTCCAGGAAGTGCACCTCCGCGGAGTTCACGAAGCCGAGGGTCGCGCCGGTACCGGCGCCGCCGCCTTCGCTGTCCGGGCCGCCGTCGGTGTCACGGCAGTCCACCAGCCAGTGGCCGGTGTGCAGCACACCCAAGCGGCCGCTCATCCGGAGCATCCGCTCCTTGGCGACCTCGGCGGTGTACGGCTTGCCGTGGGCCTCGCCGTCGAACTCGAAGACCGAGTCGCAGCCGATCACCAGGGCGCCCTCGGCCTCCGGCAGCGAGGCGACCGCCTCGGCCTTGGCGCGGGCCAGCAGCAGGGCGGTGTCGTGCGGGTCGGTCACGCCGTAGCGGGCCTGCACGGCGTCCTCATCGACGTCGGAGACGAGGACCTCGTGGGCGATGCCGGCGTTGCTGAGCAGCTTGGTGCGGGCGGGGGACTGGGAGGCAAGAATGAGGCGGGTCACGCAACCAGCCTAGTTCACCGGGTTAAGGCAACGCGGGGTCACTTACGGCCCATCCCGAGGGGATTAATGGGCGCGAAGTGACCCCGCGTTGCTTTTGCGGCGGAAGATCAGCGCGCGCCGACTTCCTCCGGCTCACCCTCGGGCTCGGCGACGGCGTCCGCCGTCGAAACGGCCGGCTGGCGCAGCTTGGCGCCTTCGACGTCGACGTCCGGCAGGATCCGGTCCAGCCAGCGCGGCAGCCACCAGGCCTTGCTGCCGAGCAGGTACATCACGGCGGGGACGATCGTCATCCGGACCACAAACGCGTCCACCAGCACGCCGAACGCCATCGCAAAGCCCAGCGGCCGGACCATGTTCAGGTGCGAGAAGATGAAGCCGGAGAACACGCTAACCATGATGATCGCGGCGGCGGTGACCACGGCGGCCGCGTGGCTGAAACCGGAGCGCACCGCGTGCTTGGCGGTTTCGCCGTGCATGTAGGACTCGCGCATGCCGGAGGCGATGAACACCTGGTAGTCCATGGCGAGGCCGAACAGCACACCGATAAGGATAATCGGCAGGAAGCTCAGCACCGCGCCCGGGTTCTCGACGCCGAACACGGTCCCCAGCCAGCCCCACTGGTAGACCGCGACGACGCCGCCGAACGCAGCCGCGAGCGAGAGCAGGAAGCCGCCGGTGGCCAGCAGCGGCACCACGATGGAGCGGAACACCAGCAGCAGCAGGATCAGCGAGAGCCCGACGACGATTGCCAGGTACGGCGGCAGCGCGTCTCCGAGTTTGGTGGACACGTCCACGTTGCCCGCGGTCTGGCCGGTCAGGCCGATGCCGACCCCGGTGGAGTCCTTGATCCGGGTCTTCTCGGCGCGCAGCTCGGCGACCACCTTGACCGTGCTGGCACTGGCGGGACCCTCCTTCGGGAGCACCTGGAAGACGGCGGTGCGGCGGTCCTCGCTCAGGGCCAGCGGCACGGCGGCGGCGACGTTGTCGGTGCCGCGCAGGATGTCCGCGACGTCGAACTGCTTGGCCTTCGCCTCGGCTTCGCTCAGTCCCGCGGGCAGGTCGCCGACGACGATGATCGGCCCGGTCATGCCCTCACCGAAGCTGCGCTTGGTGACGTCGTAGGCCTGGAAGGCCTGCGAGGCCACCGGCTCGGAACTGGCGTCCGGCAGGGCGAGCCGGAGCTGGCTGGCGGGCAGCGCCACCACACCCAGCAGGGCCACCCCGGCCAGCAGCGCCAGCCAGGGGTGCTTGGTGACGACGCCGCCCCAGCCGTGGCTGCTGCGGTATTCGTCCTTGGCCAGGTCCTCGGTCTCGTGCCCCGGCGCTGCGTTGTGCCGCTCCGCCTTGGCCCACGCCCGCTTGGACACGAGTTTGCGGCCCACCAGGGACAGGATGGCGGGAGTCAGCGTCAGGGCAACGACGACGGCGACGGCCACCGTCGCGGCGGCCGAGAGGCCCATCACGGCCAGGAACGGCAGGCCCGGAACCACCAGGGCGGCCAGGGCGATGATCACGGTAAGGCCGGCGAAGAGGACGGCATTGCCGGAGGTGCCGGTGGCCAGCGCCACGGATTCCTCGGGGTCCATCCCGGCGAGCAGCTGGCCGCGGTGCCGGTTGACGATGAACAGCGAATAGTCGATCCCGACAGCGAGGCCCAGCATCAGGGCGAGCATGGGGGAGATGGAACTCATGTCCACGGCGCCGCTGAGTGCGAAGGTTCCGCCGACGCCGACGGCCACGCCGACCACCGCCATCAGCAGCGGGAGGCCCGCGGCAATCAGGGTGCCGAGCATGACCACCAGGACCAGGGCGGCGACGGCGATGCCGATGACCTCGGCGGTGCCGAAGACCTCGGAGATGTCCTCGCTGATCTCCTTGCTGGGCAGGGCGGTCACATTGGCGGCGGAGACTTGCTTGACGATGTCCTGGACTTCCTGCCGTACCTCGGGCTTCAGGCCGTTGATCGAGGTCTTGAACTGGACCTGGGCGATGGCGGCCTTGCCGTCCTCCGAGACGAAGCGCAGGCCCCGCGAGGCCTCCAGTTGGCGCTTGCCGAGGGCCAGCTTGGCGTCGCCGGCCTCAAGGTCCTTGGTGCCGGCGTCGAGCTTGGCCTGGCCTGCGGCGAGGGCGGCCTTCTGCTGGCCGAGCTGGGCCTCGATGGCGGCCGGCGGCAGGCCGGCGGCCATCATCTGCTGTTCGGCAGCTGCCAGCTGGGCCTTGCCGGCGGCGAGCTCAGCGGCGGACTTGTCCAGCTGCGCCTTGCCCGCGGCCGCCTGCTGCTCACCGGCGGCGAGGTCCGTGGCGGCCTTGTCCAGCTGAGCCTGGGTCGCGAACGGGTCAACGGTTCCCTGCACGTCGGGGATGGACTTGAGCTTGGCCAGGGCGGCCGAGACTGCGTCCTGGCCGGCCTGGCTGAAACGCGCGTCGTTGGCCTCGAACACAATGCTCGCCGAGCCGCCCGAGGACGCCGGGAGCTCCTTCTTGAGCTTGTCCGCCATCTGCTGGGTTTCGGTACCCGGGATCTGGAAGTTGTTGGACAGGGTGCCGTGGAAGGCGGCCGCGGCGCCGCCGACGGCGATCATCACGGCGAGCCACAGCGAGACGACGAGCCAGCGGTGGCGGTAGGAGAACTTGCCGAGGCGGTACAGCAGTAGTGCCATGTCAGAACCGATCTGGGGAAGGGGCGGTGGTGGCGGCGGGAGCGGCTGCCGGGGAGGAGAATCCGGAGCCGAGCAGGCTCATGGAGTCGATCAGGAGTTGGCGCAGGGTGGAGAGCGATTCGGGGGAGAGGGAGCCCCCGCAGCGGGCGAACCAGAGGTCCATGGCGGCTTTGCCGCAGGAAATGATGGAGCCGGCGAGGGCGCGGAGGTAGAGTTCGTCAACCTCGACGCCGGTGCCGGTGCCGTCGCCCCGGCCGAAGCGCACCCGGGCGGCGTCGATGATCTCGGCCGTGCAGTGGTCCCAGGCTTCGAGCTCGGAGCGGTTCAGCTGCGGGTTGGACTGGCCCAGGCTGTAGAGCTCGGCCAGCGGCGCCACAGTCATCGGGTCTGCGAGTTCGACCAGCGCGGCGCGGGCGGATTCCAGGATCGGCTCGTTGGCCGGGCGGAGCCGGAACTGCTGCAGCGCCGTGTCCAGGAAGCCGTGGGTCACCGAGGCGATGACCGCCTCGGTGCTGGAAAAGTAGTTGAAGAAGGTGCGCCGGGAGATGGCGGCGGCGTCGGCGATGTTCTCCACGGTGAAGTTGCCCGGGCCGTTGGCACGGAGCAGGCCCAGGGCCGCCTCGGTAATGGCCTGGCGGGTGGCCGCCTTGTTGAGCTCGCGCCGCGACGGCGCGGCTGACCCGGCGTCGACGTCGGGCCCGGAAAGTTCAGGAGAGGGCATGTGCTTACACTATGTGCATGTTTGCACTCCGGGCAACTTTAGTCGCCAGTGCCGGTCCGCCGGGCTAGCTGCACGGACTGGCCGGTGGCGCCGGCCTCGCCTTCAGCAAGCGGAATTGCGAGCACGGCGGTGCCGTAGGCGCAGATTTCGGTCCAGTTGTTGGCCATGTGCGCCGTGTCGAACCGCATCGCGACGATCGCGTTGGCGCCGCGCTGCGCGGCCTCGGCGACCATCCGTACCATCACCTCCTGCCGGCTCTCGTAGAGGACCTGGGTCAGTTCGCGGAGCTCGCCGCCTGCCAGCGACCGCAGCCCCGCCACCACCTGGCCCCCGATGTCCCGAGCGCGGACGGTCAATCCCATGACCTCGCCGAAGACGGCGTCGATCCGGTGGCCGGGGATGTCGTTCGAGGTGACGATCAGCATGTCCTGAGCCTAGCCATATTGCCGGCGGTGGCAACGGAAAAGCCGGCGGGAATCTTTCACAGCAAGATGAAAGGTTGTGAACAGCTTCAGCCGAGCCCGCCGGCGCAGACTGGAGGCACGTCTTGAAAAAGACAGCGCAGCAAGTAGAGAACCGAGCCGTCACCGCACGGCAGATCCAGGAGACATCACATGTCACGTACCAAGAGAATCACGCTCGGCGTTTCGGCCACGGCCCTCGCCCTGGGCGCCGGCCTCGGACTGGCCGGGATGGCTTCCGCCACCACGACGCCGACCCCCACTCCCAGCGCCAGCTCCAGCGCGCCTGCGGATGGCAGCACCACGCCGGGTGACGGCATGGGCATGCGCGGCGGGCACGGCCACGGCGGCGAACGCGGCGAGAAGGCGTCCGAGCTGGCCACCAAGCTCGGCGTCGACGAGGCCAAGGTCACCGCGGCCCTGAAGGCCTTCCGCGACGCGCACAAGCCGACCACCCCGCCGGCCGAAGGCACCAAGCCGGACCGCACCGCCATGCAGGCGGAGCTGGCCAAGTCGCTCGCCGCGTCCCTCGGCATCGACGAGGCCAAGGTCACCGCGGCCCTCGAGGAGCTGCGCACTGCCGAACAGTCGGAGCACGCTGCGGCGCTGAAGACCCGGCTGGACAAGGCCGTCAGCGACGGCACGCTGACCCAGGCCGAGGCCGACGCGGTCACCAAGGCCGTGGCGAAGGGCGTCATCGGCGGACGCGGCCGCTAAGCCCGCCAGGGCACAGGCAAAAAAGTAGTCCCCGGGAATTTCCCGGGGACTACTTTTTTGTGCCAGGGCCTTTGGCCGTGGGCCCGTTGCTAGGCCTTCGCGCCGGCCAGTTCGCGCCCGGCCGGTGCGCCGCCGTCGGCGTCAAGGGAAGCGTCAACTGGAGCGGCGTCAACAGTGTCAACAACGTCGTCGCTGAACGGGTCGCCGTTGCGCGGGGCGTTGTAGAGCGCCTCGTCGAGGATGCCCTGGCGCTTGGCCACGATGGTGGGGACCAGGGCCTGGCCGGCCACGTTGACCGCGGTGCGGCCCATGTCCAGGATCGGGTCGATCGCCAGCAGGAGCCCGACGCCGGCCAGCGGCAGTCCCAGCGTGGAGAGCGTCAGGGTCAGCATCACAACGGCGCCGGTGGTGCCGGCGGTCGCGGCGGAGCCCAGCACCGAGACGAGGGCGATCAGCAGGTACTGGCTGAAGTCCAGCTGGATGCCGAAGAACTGGGCCACGAAAATCGCGGAGATGGCCGGGTAGATCGCGGCGCAGCCGTCCATCTTGGTAGTGGCTCCCAGCGGCACGGCGAAGGAGGCATAGGCGCGGGGCACGCCCAGGGAGCGCTCGGTCACGCGCTGGGTCAGCGGCAGGGTGCCCACCGAGGACCGGGAGACGAAGGCCAGCTGCACGGCCGGCCAGACGCCGGAGAAGTACTGCTTGATGGACAGGCCGTGGCTGCGGACCAGGACCGGGTAGACCACGAACAGCACGAGCGCCAGGCCCACGTAGATGGCGAAGGTGAACTTGCCGAGGGAGCCGATGGTGTCCCAGCCATAGACGGCCACGGCGTTGCCGATCAGGCCGACCGTGCCGAGCGGGGCGATCCGTATGATCCACCAGAGGACCTTCTGGATCACGGCCAGGGCGGAGGCGTTGAGGTTCAGGAACGGCTCGGCGGCCTTGCCCACCTTGAGCGCGGCGATGCCGACGGCGATCGCGATCACGAGGATCTGCAGGACGTTGAAACTCACGGCGGTGGTGGCGACGCCGTCGGTGACGGTGGTGCTGGCCCCCAGGCCCAGGAAGTTCTTCGGGAACAGGCCGATCAGGAAGGCCCACCAGTCACCGGACTTGCCGGCGTACTTGGCCTGCTGCGTGATGCCGGTGCCGGCGCCCGGCTGCAGCAGCACGCCCAGGCCGATGCCGATCAGCACGGCGATCAGCGAGGTGATGGCGAACCAGAGCAGCGTGTTCCAGGCCAGCCGGGCCGCGTTGGAGACGGCGCGCAGGTTGGAGATGGAGCTGACGACGGCGGTGAAGATGAGGGGCACGACGGCGGTCTGCAGCAGCGAGACGTAGCTCGAGCCGATGGTCTGCAGGGTGGCGCCGAGGGCGTTCGGGTTGGTCTTGGTGCTGCCCGTGTACTTCGCGAGCAGGCCAAGGCCCAGGCCGACGATCAGGGCGGCGATGATTTGGAAGCCAAAAGAGCCGGCCCATTTGGGCAGCTGGAAACCGGGCTTTCCTGCGGTTGCGGGGGTGCTTGTCTGAGTGGTCACCCGAACACGCTAGAACCCCCGCGCATAACACGACGAACAAACGTTGAGAAATATTACGCACTCCGAATATTCCCCCGCCCACAAAATCCCCGGAAAGACGCCGAAAGACCACCCGTTTATGAAGTTATTCCACCCCGGGATGTGGCGATTGTCTCGTGTGGACGGGTCGCGAGGACCAGGCATGGAAAGTGCGCCAGGCCCGGGGGAGCAGGCAGCGGCGCGGCAGTCTTCCGGAAGCGTGCGTCTAAGCGTGGGCCCACGCCGTCAGGGTTCCCTGGCCGAGCTTGCGAGGTTAGGGAGACGGTGGGGAGAACGAGCGAGCACGCGGAGGAAGGCGGCCGTGCCGCTGCACCGGGAGGCGGCTGCACGGCCGCCTTCCCGGACAACCCGGCCTACCCCAGGAGCGCCCGCTTCAGCGTGTCCAGCCCCACGGACCCCATGTTCAGCGCCTTGGAGTGGAACGCCTTCAGGTCGAAGCCCGGGCGGGATTCGAGCTCGCTGCGGATCTGCTCCCAGAGCCGCTGGCCCACCTTGTACGACGGCGCCTGACCCGGCCAGCCGAGGTAGCGGGTGAACTCGAACTTCAGCTGGCCCTCGCTGATCGCGAGGTTCTGCTTGAGGAACTCGTACCCCGTATCCGGAGTCCAGGTGCCCGACCCCCAACGCTCGGGCACCTGCAACTCCAGATGTACGCCAATATCGAAGACCACCCGGGCGGCCCGCATGCGCTGCATGTCCAGCATGCCCATGTGGTCGCCCGGATCCTTCAGATAGCCCAGTTCCTGCATGAGCTTCTCGGCGTACAGTGCCCAGCCTTCCCCGTGGCCGGAGGTCCAACAGACATTGCGCCGCCACTTGTTCAGCAGTTCGCGGCGGTAGGTGGCGGTGGCGACCTGCAGGTGGTGGCCCGGAACGCCCTCGTGGTAGACCGTGGTGGTCTCGGCCCAGGTGGTGAAGGTGTCCTCACCCGGCGGCACGGACCACCACATCCGGCCCGGGCGGCTGAAGTCATCCGACGGGCCGGTGTAGTAGATGCCGCCCTCCTGGGTGGGGGCAATCTTGCACTCGAGGGTCTTCATGGCGTCCGGAATGTCGAAGTGCACGCCGGCGAGGTCGGCCACGGCCTTGTCGGAGAGCTCCTGCATCCAGGCCTGAAGGGCGTCGGTGCCCTTGAGCTGGCGGGACGGATCGTTGTTCAGGATCTCCTTGGCCTCGTCAACCGTGGCGCCGGGGCGGATCTGGTTGGCCACCCGCTCCTGCTCGGCGATCAGCCGGTCGAGTTCCTGCACGCCCCAGGCGTAGGTCTCCTCGAGGTCCACGGTGGCGCCGAGGAAGGAGCGGGAGGCCAGGGCGTAGCGCTCGCGGCCCACGGCGTCCTTCTCCGGGGCGGCCGGCAGCAGCTCGGCTTCCAGGAAGCCGGCCAGCCGGGCGTAGGCGGCACGGGCGGCGGCAGCGCCGGCGTCGAGCTTGGCCTGCACGTCCTCCGGCAGCGGGCCCTCGGCGGTCTTCGCCTCGGCGGCGAGCTTGGCGAAGAAGCCGTCCTCCGCGGCGTGCTTGGTGGCCTGCTCGATCACGATCCGCACCTGCCGGGCGGCGGCGATCCGGCCGGCCTCCTTGGCGGTGCGCAGGGACACGATGTAGCCGTCCAGGGCGGCCGGGACGTTGTGCGCCCTGCCCGCGATGTGGTCCCACTGCGCGGCGGTGTCGGTCGGCATCAGGTCGAAGATCGCGCGGATCTCCTGGGACGGGGAGGCGATGTTGTTCAGCTCGGCCAGGTCCCAGCCGGACTCGTGGATTTCCAGCTGCAGGCCCAGGCGTTCGCGCATCGCGTCCAGGGTGACGGCGTCGACGTCGTCCGCGGGCTCCAGCCCCTGCAGCGCAGTGAGGGCCGCGCGCGCGGCGGCGGCGAACTCCCCGTGACCGGCCGGGGAGAAGTCCGGGTACTCGGTTTCGTGGCCGGGCAGGCCGAGTTCGGTGGCGAAACTCGGGTTTAGCCGGATCAGGGTGTCCGTGAAAGCGTCGGCGACGGCGTCGATCGCGGTCTGCGGGCGCGCAGCCCCCGGGTTGTCGGGCGTGGTGTTCTCAGTTGTTTCGGTAGTCACCCGAACGAGACTAGCCGGGCCGGGCCAGTTATGAAAGGGTTACTGAACTTTTTCTAGCCGCGGCTGCGTTTCCACGAACCCGGGCCGGGCTTCGGCGCCAGCTGAAGCTGCTGCCGCCGGATCCAGTGCCGGGCGCCCGGCTTTTCCGGAGCGGCCGGCTCGCTGCTGCCGAGGGAGAGGACGACGGCGGTCAGCGCCGCGAGTTCCTCCGCCGTCGGCTCGCCCTTGACGACGGCCAGCAGCGGCTGTTCCGGCTCCGCGCCGGTTCCCGTCTCGGGTGCCGTCACAGCGGGATGTTCCCGTGCTTCTTGGCGGGCAGGCTGGCCCGCTTGTCCCGCAGCGCGCGCAGGCCCTTGATGATCTGGACCCGGGTCTCGGACGGGGCGATCACCGCGTCCACATAGCCCAGCTGCGCGGCCTGGTACGGGTTGAGCAGCTCCTCCTCGTACTGCCGGATGACCTCGGCGCGCTTGGCCTCGACGTCGCCGCCGGCCTCCGCAACTGCGGCGAGTTCGCGGCGGTACAGGATGTTGACCGCACCCTGGGCACCCATGACGCCGATCTGCGCGGTGGGCCAGGCCAGGTTGAGGTCGCCGCCGAGCTTCTTGGAGCCCATCACGATGTACGCCCCGCCGTACGCCTTGCGGGTGATCACGGTCAGCTTCGGCACGGTGGCCTCGGCGTAGGCGTAGAGCAGCTTGGCGCCGCGGCGGATGATGCCCTGGAACTCCTGGTCCTTGCCGGGCAGGAAGCCAGGGACGTCCACCAGCGTGATGATGGGGATGTTGAAGGCGTCGCAGTTCCGGACGAAGCGGGCGGCCTTCTCCGAAGCGGCGATGTCAAGGGTTCCGGCGAACTGCATCGGCTGGTTGGCCACGATCCCGACGGTGTGGCCCTCGACGCGGCCGTAGCCGATGATCACGTTCGGCGCGTAGAGCGACTGCATCTCCAGGAAGTGCGCGTCGTCGACGATCTGCTCGATCACCTTGCGCATGTCGTAGGGCTGGTTGGCCGAGTCCGGGATCAGCACATCGAGGGCGAGGTCGTCGTCGTCGAGCTCCAACTCCTGGGAGTGCTCCAGCACCGGGGCCTCGGCGAGGTTGTTGGACGGCAGGAAGTCCAGCAGTTCGCGCACGAACTCCACCGCGTCCGCCTCGTCGGCGGCGAGGTAGGTGGAGGTGCCGGTGTTGGCGTTGTGCTGCCGCGCCCCGCCGAGGGTTTCCATGTCCACGTCTTCACCGGTGACGGTCTTGATCACGTCAGGGCCGGTGATGAACATGTGCGAGGTCTTGTCCACCATGACCACGTAGTCGGTCAGGGCGGGGGAGTAGGCCGCGCCACCGGCGGAGGGGCCCATGATCAGCGAGATCTGCGGGACAACCCCGGAGGCGTGCACGTTGTTGCGGAAGATGTCCGCGAACATGGCCAGCGAGGCGACGCCTTCCTGGATCCGGGCGCCGCCGCCGTCGAGGATGCCGACCACGGGGCAGCCGTTGCGCAGCGCGAACTCCTGGACCTTGACGATCTTCTCGCCGTTGACCTGGCTCAGCGATCCGCCGTAGACGGAGAAATCCTGGCTGTACACGGCGACGGGCCGGCCGTCCACGGTGCCGTAGCCGGAGACCAGGCCGTCGCCGAGCGGCTTCTTTTTCTCCATGCCGAACGCGGTGGAGCGGTGCACGGCGAGGGCGTCGAACTCGACGAAGGAACCGGCGTCGAGCAGCAGGTCGATGCGCTCGCGGGCGGTGTTCTTGCCGCGGGCGTGCTGCTTCTCGACCGCTTCCGGGCCGGAGGGCTGCTCGGCACGGCCCTGGCGGTCGCGGAAATCGGCAATCTTCCCCGCGGTCGTGGTCAGATCGTGGCTCATCAAGTGTCTCCGGCTCTGTTGTTCTCTGCTGTTCTTCGCGCAATGACGCCGGCCTGTGTGGCGTTTAAGTGGATTCCACACAAAAACCTGGCCGTGCTGGCAAGTCTAGTGACGGTATTCGCCCACGCCGCTGTAGAAAACCTACAATTTTCGCTCCGACCTTCACCGCCCTCGGCTGCGTTCCAGCCCAGTTACTCAAGGCCGCATCGGTGCCTGGCCCCGGAATTCCGCGGGTGCCGGCTGCGTTTGGGCGCCCGTGCCGCCGGTAACCGGGCGGGAGCGTCACGGCGGCTCCGAAATCGGGGATGTTACTGACGAGTAACATCGGCTAAAGTGTCCCTATGACTTCAAGCAACGACGCTTCGGGCACGTCCCCGCACCAGCAGAGTCCGTACCAGGCCTCCGGTTCCCTTCAGGGCCGCACCATCCTGATGTCCGGCGGTAGCCGCGGGATCGGCCTGGCCATTGCCGTCCGGGCCGCCCGGGACGGAGCCAACATCGTGCTGCTGGCCAAGACCGGCCTGCCGCACGCCAAGCTCGAGGGCACCGTGTACTCCGCTGCCGAGCAGATCGAGGCGGCCGGGGGACAGGCGCTGCCGCTGGTGGGCGATGTGCGCAGGGACGCCGACGTCGCCGGTGCTGTGGCCGCCGCGGTGGAACGCTTTGGCGGAATCGACATCGTGGTCAACAACGCCTCGGCAATCGACCTGTCCAAGACCGACGCCCTGGACATGAAGCGCTACGACCTGATGCAGGACATCAACGTCCGGGGCACCTTCCTGCTGTCCAAGCTTGCCCTGCCCGCGCTGCGCGAGTCCGACGCCGGACAGATCCTGACACTTTCCCCGCCGCTGAACCTGGATCCCAAGTGGGCCGGAATGCACCTGGCTTACACCATGGCCAAGTACGGCATGAGCCTGACCACCCTGGGCCTGGCCGAGGAGCTCAAGGTGGACGGCATCAGCGTGAACTCGCTCTGGCCCTGCACCCTGATCGACACGGCGGCGATCCGCAACATGCCCGGCGGCGAGCAGATCGTCCGCGGCGCGCGCGGCCCGCAGATCATGGCCGACGCGGCCCACGCCGTGCTGACCGCCAGCAACGCGGTCCCCGAATCCGGCAGCTGGAGCGGCAACTTCTACACCGACGAGCAGGTTCTCGCCGCCGCCGGCGTCACCGACTTCGCGCCCTACAGCCTCGGTGCCCCCGAGGACCGGCTGGTCCCTGACATTTTCCTCTGATTTTCTGGCGGCCTCCGGGTGGCCGAGGGCTCGCCCGCGCCCGCCGAAACTCCCCGCCTTTGCCGGTTGGACGCCGGAATTCCGCGGCGTGTCGGGCCGACCCGCCGGTGGCGGCGTCCAAAACCGGGGAGGATCCGCCGGGCCTGCGCCGGAGCCGGCGGAGCCGTAACTCGGTAGGATTCAAGCATGGAAGCCGCTCAGGAGACACCGGACCGTCCGCCCTTGGACCAGGGCGCCCTCGGCGACGCCGGATTCCTCTCGGCCCACGGCATCGCGCAGCTGAGCGTGGTGGACTCCACCGGCTCCACCAACGCGGACCTGCTGCACGGCGTGAGCGTGGATCCCCGGGCCTATCCGGACCTCACCGTGCTCGCCGCCGAGTATCAAAGCGCCGCCCGCGGCCGCCTCGACCGGCACTGGGAGGCTCCCGCCCGCAGTTCCGTGTCCGTCTCGATCGTGCTCCGTCCGGTCAACGCGGAGGGCCGTCCGCTGCCCACCCAGAGCTACTCCTGGCTCTCGCTGCTTGCCGCCCTGGCACTCCGTGAAGCCCTGCTGGAGACGGCAGGGATCCCGGCCGAGCTCAAGTGGCCCAACGATGTCCTGGTCCGCGGCAAAAAGATCGCCGGCATCCTCGCGCAGCTGGGCCCAATGGGCGACGGCGCCGTGCCCCCGGTGGTCCTGGGCACGGGCCTGAACGTCACCCTCACCGCGGCCGAGCTCCCGGTGCCCACCGCCACCTCGGTGCTGCTGGAACAGCCCGCCACGGTGGACCGGACCGCGCTGCTGAAAAGCTACCTCTCCCGTTTCGCCACGCTCTACCGCAGCTTCTGCAACGCCGACGGCGACCCCGCCGCGGGAATGGCCGGCGGGCCCTCGCTGCACAAGCGGGTGGAGCACGTGCTGACCACGCTCGGCAAGCAGGTCCGGGCCCAGCTGCCCGGCGACCACGAGATCATCGGCCACGCCACCCGGCTCGACGACTACGGCTCCCTGCTCGTGGTCGACGCCGGCGGGCACGAACACGTGGTGACCGCCGGCGACGTCGTGCACCTGCGCCCCTGGACCCCTCCCGGCGAGTCCGGCGGCGAAAGCGGCTATGCGTAAAGAGCTCCTCCCGGGCGAGCAAGTGATTGTGGTTACCCGCCCCCAGCCCCGGACGCTGGTTGGTCCGGCCCTGCTGTTCATCCTGGTCTGCGCCCTCACTGCCTTCGCCTGCGCCTGGATTGTGAAGGGCGGCCCGGCCAAGCTGGTGCCGTTAGCCACCCCGGCCTGGACGCCGTGGCTGGTCGGCGCCAGCCTCGCCCTGGCGGCCTGGGTCCTGGTTGCCTACTGCCTGCCCAAAGTCGTGACCTGGCACGCCAGCCGCTACACCCTGACCAGCCGCCGCCTGATTGCCCGCTACGGCATGTTGCGGCGGCGCGACCAACAGGTTCCGCTCGCCGCAGTCCGTAATGTGTTTGTGGAACAGACGCTGCTCCAACGGTCATTGCGTTCGGGGAATATATCCTTGGACACCGGGTACCCCTCACGCACGGTGATCCCGGACGTCCCTGAGGTCATGACGTTCCGGAACTTCATCCTCGACGCGATTGACGACATTCCGGAGGATGAACTGATTGAGGCCGACGACACGATGCACGGCACCGGCGACTGGCCGGGGAACATGAGGGAAGGTGGAAGAGATGAACGCTGAGAACGCGCACCCCGACACCGGACTCCTGGCCCCCGAGCCGTCGGACGTCCCGGACGCAGTGGTGGATGTCTCCGCCCTCGAAGTAGCCGTGCTGGACTCCGCGGCCGCCGAAGCACCCTCCGACGACGACGACGCCGCCGACGACGCCGCCGACGCCGACGCAACCGCAGCCGACGGCGACGACGAAGGCGCCGCCGCCGCCTCCGCCCCGGCGGACGCCGCCCCCGCGACCGGCACCATGTCCGCCGAACGTCTCGCCGCCAAGGCCCTGGAGCAGCGGCTGCTCGGTGGCGAACGCAAGCTGCGCCGCCGCGAGGTGGCCGCCGGCGCCGGGCTCTCGCTGCTGTCCGCCCGGAAACTCTGGCGCGCCCTCGGCTTCCCCAACCTAGGCGACGAGGACGTCGCGTTCACCGAACGGGACCAGGCCGCCCTGAGCACCGTGGTGGACCTGGTCCGCACCGGCAAGCTCACCGAGGAAGCCGCCATCTCCGTCACCCGCGCCATCGGCCAGATGACGGACCGCATGGTGGTCTGGCAGATCGAGGCCCTCGTGGAGGACATGGTCCACCAGCAGGGCGTCACCGACGCCGTCGCCCGCAAGCGGCTGGTCGGCGAGCTGCCCTCCCTGGTGGACGCGCTTGAGGAAATGCTGGTCTACTCCTGGCGCCGCCAGCTCAATGCCGGTGTGCAGCGCCTTGCCGTGCGGGCCGAAGCGGGCCTGGCCTCCAGCGAGGAGGGCCGCGAGGGGGACGAGGACGACGCCCCGCTGCCGCTGGCTCGCGCCGTGGGCTTCGCGGACCTGGTCTCCTACACCAGCCTGTCCCGCCGGATGAATGAAAAGACTCTCGCCCAGCTGGTGCAGCGCTTCGAGAACAAGTGCGCCGAGATCATCTCCGTCGGCGGCGGGCGCCTGGTGAAGACGGTGGGCGACGAAGTCCTCTATATTGCCGAGACCCCCGGGGCAGGCGCCGAAATCTCGCTCGCCCTCGCCCAAGCGTTCAACGAGGACGAGATCCTGCCGCAGGCCCGCGTCGCGATGGTCTGGGGCCGCATCCTCTCCCGGCTGGGCGACATCTACGGCCCCACGGTTAACCTGGCCGCCCGGCTCACCGCGCTGGCCGATCCGGGCACCGTGCTGGTGGACTCCATGACGGCCGCCGCGCTGGAGCACGACGAACGCTTTGTGCTGCTGCCCCGGGACGCCGAAAACGTGCGCGGATTCGGCGAGATCCACCCCGTGGAGCTCCAGCGCGGCAGCGGTAAGGGCCTCGTCCTGGACTAGGGCGGGTCCACATCATGGCGCTCCATCGGCGTGCAACACGCCGTGCGGGCGCCAGACCCGGTACTATCCCGGTAGCGCATTCCCGCGGACGCCCTCCGCGCCGCACACAGATGCACGGGGAACCCATCCACGTGCGCCCCGGGTCCACCTGCACATCGGTGGCCGCCGCTTCTACCTAGGACAGGCATGACATCCAAGCCGGCTCCCGTTCCTCCCGCTTCTGCAGCCCCATCCGGAACCGCGCCCAGCGGTGCCCCCAGCCTCCGGCTCAACTCCGGCTATGGCACGGACCGCGGCCTGCGCCGCGAAATGAACGAGGATTCCTTCATCGCCGCAGACCCGGTCTTCGCCGTCGCCGACGGCATGGGCGGCCACGAGGCAGGAGAGATCGCCAGCGGCATTTGCGTGCGCACCCTCGCCGAGGTTCCCCAGCTCGCCACGGGGGAGCGGGCGGCCACCGCGGACATCGTCCAGCAGGCCCTCCAGCAGGCCGACGCCGACATCCGCGAGGCCACCGGATCCCGTGCCGGCACCACTCTCTCCGGCGTCGTCGTGGTGGAGCAGTCGGGCATCCCGTACTGGCTGGTGCTCAACATCGGCGATTCGCGCACCTACCGCCTCAGCCAGGGCCAGCTCAGCCAGCTCAGCGTGGACCACTCCGAGGTGCAGGAACTGGTGAACGCCGGCGAGATCACTCGGGCCGAGGCCGCCGTCCACCCGCGCCGCCACGTGGTCACCCGGGCGCTCGGCACCGGCGACGACACGGAAGCCGACTACTCGCTGCTGCCCGTCGAAGAGGGCGACCGGATCCTGGTCTGCTCGGACGGGCTGAACGGCGAGCTCGACGACGAGCACATCGCCCGGATCCTGGTCTCCGAGCCGGACCCGCAGGCCGCCGTGGACCAGCTGATCCAGGCAGCCCTGCGCAGCGGCGGACGCGACAATGTGACCTGCATCGTGGTGGACGCGAGCAACGTGGCCGACGCCGGCGGCGCTGCCGGACAGGCCCGCCCATGACCGGACAACGCCGGTGATCTAGGGCAGGATAGGTCTGTGAGCACAGGGAAGACTGCAGCAGAAACCGACACCCACAGCCCCGACGGCGAACTGGTCCCGTCCGAGGCCGTCCGCGAAGAGTACGAGGAACTGGTCGAGCAGGTCCGCAAGCACCGCTTCGCCTACTACCAGCAGGACGCCCCGATCATCTCCGACGCCGAGTTCGACGAACTCTTCCGGCGGCTGGAGACCATCGAGGCCATGCACCCCGAACTGGTGGCCAACGATTCCCCCACCCAGGAGGTGGGAGGGGAGGTCTCGGCCGCCTTCGCCGCCGTCGAACACCTGACCCGGATGTACAGCCTCGAGGACGTCTTCTCCCTCGAGGAGCTGGAGGCCTGGATCGCCAAGGCCGAGGCCGGCGTCGGCAAGCTCGGCAACGGCGGCAGCCCGCCGTCGTGGCTCACCGAACTCAAGATCGACGGCCTGGCCGTGAATCTGCTCTACCGCGACGGTGTGCTCATCCGGGCGGCCACCCGCGGCGACGGCTTCACCGGCGAGGACATCACCCACAACGTCCTGACCATCAAGGAAATCCCGCAGCAGCTCAAAGGCGGCAACTTCCCTGCCGAAATGGAAATCCGCGGCGAGGTCTTTATCCCCTCCAAGGCGTTCGCGGAGTTCAACGAGGCGCTGATCGCGGAGGGCAAGGCGCCGCTGGCCAACCCGCGCAACGCGGCCGCGGGCTCGCTGCGGCAGAAGGACCCGGCGGAGACCGCCAAGCGGCCCCTGAAGATGTACGTGCACGGCATCGGCGCCCGCGAAGGGCTGGAGACCGGCAGCCAGTCGGACACCTACCGCCAGCTCGCCGACTGGGGCCTGCCCACCAGCCCCTACTTCGAGGTGCTCCCCGGCCTGGCCGAGGTACTGGACTTCATCCGCCGCTACGGCGACAAGCGGCACAGCCTCAGCCACGAAATCGACGGCATTGTGGTCAAGGTGGACGACTTAGCCACCCAGCGGGCCCTCGGCTACACCTCCCGGGTTCCGCGCTGGGCCGTGGCCTACAAATACCCGCCGGAAGAGGTCAACACCAAGCTCCTGGACATCGCGGTCAACGTGGGCCGCACCGGCCGCGTCACCCCGTACGGCGTGATGGTGCCGGTCAAGGTCGCCGGCTCCACGGTGGAGATGGCCACCCTGCACAACCAGGAGGTCGTCAAGGCCAAGGGCGTCAAGATCGGAGACATTGTGGTGCTCCGCAAGGCCGGGGACGTCATCCCGGAAATCGTCGGGCCGGTCCTCGCCCTGCGCGATCAGCAGGACCCGCCGGTGCGCGACTTCGTGATGCCCACCGAGTGCCCATCCTGCGGCACCCCGCTCGCCCCGGCCAAGGAGGGCGACGTCGACATCCGCTGCCCCAACGCCCGCTCCTGCCCGGCGCAGCTGCGCGAACGCGTCTTCCACCTCGCCGGCCGCGGCGCCTTCGACATCGAGGCCCTCGGCTGGGAAGCGGCCATCGCCCTGACCCAGCCGGCCGAGCCCGCCATCGCCCCGCTCACCACCGAGGCGACGCTGTTCCGGCTCACGCCCGAGGACCTCGCCGGCGTCCGGATCCGCCGCGAAAAGCGTTCCAAGGGCGTGCCGACCGGCGAGTTCGAACTTGTGCCCTACTTCTACACCAAGGGCACCGCCAAGGTCCCGTCCAAGCCGACGGCCACCACGGAGAAGCTCTTCAGCGAACTCGAAAAGGCCAAGACCCAGCCGCTCTGGCGCGTGCTCGTGGCGCTGTCCATCCGGCATGTGGGGCCGCGGGCCTCGCGCGCCCTCGCCACGGCGTTCGGGACCATGGACGCCATCCGGCAGGCCTCCGAGGAGGAGCTCGCCGGCGTCGACGGCGTAGGCCCGGTGATCGCTGTGGCGCTCAAGGAATGGTTCGCTGAGGACTGGCACCGCGACATAGTCGACAGCTGGGCGGCCGACGGCGTCCGGATGGAGGACGAACGCGACGAGTCCACCCCGCGCACCCTGGAGGGCCTGACCGTGGTGGTCACCGGCAGCCTCGAGGGGTTCAGCCGGGACGAGGCCAAGGAAGCGATCCTGGTCCGCGGCGGCAAGGCCGCCGGCTCCGTTTCCAAGAACACCAGCTACGTGGTGGCCGGCGAAAACGCCGGCACCAAGCTGGACAAGGCCGAGCAGCTGGGCCTGCCGGTGCTGGATGAGGCCGGCTTCCGTGCGCTGCTCGCGCACGGCCCGGCCGGCCTCGACGGCGGCGCCGGTGCGGACGGTGCTGACGGTACGGCAGACGACGTCGAGGACGGCGAGGACCACCAGGAGGCGGCCGAGTGAGCTCCGGACCGGCCGAATTCCCAGAGGCCTCCGCGTTCCTCGGTCTGGCCCGGGAGGCCGCCGCCGCCGGCGCCGCGGTGCTGGCCGGCCGGAGCGCCGGCGCCCTGGACGTGAGCAACAAGGGCGACTCGGGGGACTGGGTGACGGCCTTCGATCTCGCGGCGGAGTCCGCCGTCCGCGAGGTCATCACCGGCGCCCGGCCCGAGGACACGATCACCGGTGAGGAGGGCGGCACCGTGCTGCCCGAGACCGCCAGCGGCTTCCGCTGGTCGGTCGACCCGCTCGACGGCACCACCAACTTCATCCGCAACATCGTCTACTACGGCACCTCGGTGGCGGTGGCCGGGCCCGACGGCGCCTGGCTCGCCGGCGTCGTCCACGCCCCGGCGCTGGGGCGGGTCTACTACGCCTCCCGCGGCCACGGCGCGTGGCTGGAGGAAAACGGCCGGCGCACAGCGCTCAACGGACCGGTGCCCGGCCGGACCGGGCAGATCCTGGCCACGGGCTTCAGCTACGACCCGGCCGTCCGGGCCGAGCAGGCGTCCGGGTTGGCGGGCCTGATGGACGGGTTCGCGGACGTGCGCCGGCTGGGATCGGCCGCGCTGGATCTCTGCCTCGTGGCCGACGGCACCCACGACGCCTACGGCGAACGGGGCCTGAACGAACACGACTTCGCCGCCGGCGCCCTGATCGCGGAGGAGGCCGGCTGCTGGGTGCGGCGCCCCCGGCTCACCAGCGTGCTCGACGGCGGGCCCTCCGACGAGGAGCGGCTCGCGGCCTGGACCTGCGCGGGGCCGCTGGAGCTCTCCGGGAAGTTCCCGCTCTGACCGACGCCCGGCAGAGCAACCGGGCGCGCTGGATTCCCCACGCAAAAAATGCGCCCCCTCGCGGGGGCGCATGTCCTGGAACCAGAGGGCTAGTTCCTTACCGGCGGATTAGTTCTGGATCAGGCGGACCGGGCCTTGTGCCGAGTCGCAGACGAGAGTGGTGGTGCCGGACCTGTCCACTGCCCGGCCGAGGACCGCCACGGGCCCGACCTTCACACCGCAGACGTTTGCCGCCACCTGGGCGGCGACGCCAATGTTGACGTCCTGCAGGATCGTGACATCGCCGACCGCAACGTTGACGAGGCCGTCCTGGACTTGGGTGGGCGCGGCGTTGGCCGGTGCCATTCCACCCGCCAGGAACAGTGATCCTGCCAGTGCGACTCCTGCTGAAGCTTTTGTCATCAAACGCATCGTTGACTCCTTCGTTGGTGTGATGGGGATTACAACAACGTAACGATCAGCATGCTTAGTAGTCAAGGGGAGCAAAGGCCAGTGACCGCCCCGACGCGGGGGGTGAGGACCAGCCCCGCGTTGCGGGGACACAGGGATGAACGTTTGCCATTAGCGCAGGTCAGGGTGCGGTTTGGAGGCTGGCTGCCTTCACCTGAAATGGGCGGTGGCCTGCGCCCGAAAAAAATTTGAGAAATATTTGGACGGTTCCGAATCCGGCCACACAGTGCCTTCCGGTTCTGCTGTTGCACGGGGAGTTGCAGCCCGCATGATTGACGCACTCCCGCAGACGTGCGGCCGCTGATAGTTCCATCACGGAAACCGCGCTTTGGCGCCCGGTCGGGGCCGACGCCCGTAACATAGACAGGTGCATTCGCAGATCCTCATTCGTCCCGCCGTCCCGGCCGACTACGACGCCGTCGCCCGCATCACCCGGGACGCCTACCTTGCCGCCGGGCACTTCGAGGACGCGGACCACCCCTACATGCAGCAAATCCAGCAGGTCGCCCGGCGGCACGAGAACGCGACCATTTGGGTGGCCGAACGCGCCGGCCAGGTTGTCGGCTCCGTGACCCTCGCCGTCGCGGGGGAGCCGTACGCGGACATCGCCCGGCCTGACGAGCTGGAATTCCGAATGCTCGTGGTGGACCCGGCGGTGCAGCGCAGCGGCGCCGGCAAGGCCATGGTGCAGGCCATCATCGAACACGCCCGGTCCCTGCCCGGCATCACCGGCGTCGCCCTGACCACCGGGATGACCTGGGAAAGCGCCCACGGCCTGTACCGGAAGACCGGCTTCCAGCGCGTCCCCGAGCGCGACTGGTTCGTCCCGGACACCGACATCAAACTCTTGGTTTACCGCCTGGACCTGTAGCTCCGCCCCGCTCCGGGTAGGGTTGCAGCCAGGGCACCATCCCTGAGACACGCTGGCAACGGCACGAGTACAGCTGAAGGTTCCATGGCAGCGCACATCCCCGACACCATCGACAAGAATCTTCTCGGCCTCTATCTGTCGGACCACCTGACCGGCGCCACCGCCGGCCTCGGCAGGATCGAGCGGATGGCCAAGGACTTCACGGATACCCCCGTCCACGCCGAGCTCGCCTCCGTGGCCGCGGCGATCGGCCGGGAGCGGGAGTTACTCCGCGGCCTGATCCGGGAGCTGGGCATCCGCCAGCGCCCGCACCGCCAAGCCGCGGCCTGGCTGGCGGAACGAGCCGGCCGCCTGAAGCTCAATGGCCGGCTGCTGAGCCGGTCGCCCATGACCCTGGTCCTGGAGTCCGAACTGATGCGCGCCGCCGTTATGGCCAAGATCGGCGGCTGGCAGACACTGGAGGAGCTGGCGCCGGACCTCGGGCTTGAGCCGTCCACCTTCGCCGGGCTCACTGCCGAAGGCCGGTCGCAGATCGAAACCTTGGACCGCGTCCACGAACACGCCCGCGCCAACGCCTTTCACAGGGGCCGCAGCATCGCGGGCTGACCACATCGGCGCCCGACGGTAACCGCACGTCAACCCACGTAGACTGGGACGGAAAATAATCCGTACCTTGCAGGGGAGATCCATGGCTGCGATCAACCGCGACGACGTCGCGCATCTCGCGCGTCTCGCGCACATCGAGATGAGTGCTGAAGAGCTGGACAGGATGGCCGGCGAACTCGCCGTCATCGTGGAGTCGGTTAAGTCCGTTAGTGAAGCCGCCGGTGATGACGTCCCGGCCACGTCGCACCCGATCCCGCTGACCAACGTGTTCCGCGAGGACGTGGTGGGCCACACCTTCACGGCCGAGCAGGCGCTTTCCGGAGCCCCTGACGCGTATGAGGGCCGCTTCAAGGTCCCGGCAATCCTGGATGAGGACTAAGACCATGACTGAAACCCACGCCGAACTGTTCCGCCTCTCCGCCGCCGCGCTCGCCGAGAAGCTCGCCGCCCGCGAGGTCACCGCCGTCGAGGTCGTCCAGGCGCACCTGGACCGGATCGCCGCCGTCGACGGCCAGGTCAACGCCTTCCTGCACGTCAACGCCGAGGAAGCCCTCGCCGTTGCCGCCGAGGTGGACGCCATCCGCGCCGCGGGAGGTGCCGCCGCCGAGGACCTGCACGTGCTCGCCGGCGTCCCGATCGCCGTCAAGGACCTGATCGTCACGATCGGACAGCCCACCACCGCCGGCTCCAAGATTCTCGAGGGCTGGCACAGCCCCTACGACGCCACCGTGGTGGAGCGCCTCCGCGCCGCCAAGATGCCGATCCTGGGCAAGACCAACCTGGACGAGTTCGCCATGGGCTCCTCCACCGAGCACTCCGCGTTCGGCCCCACCCACAACCCGTGGGACCTGGAGCGCATCCCCGGCGGCTCCGGCGGCGGCTCCGCTGCCGCCGTCGCGGCCTTCGAAGCCCCGCTGGCCCTCGGCACGGACACCGGCGGGTCCATCCGCCAGCCCGGCGCCGTCACCGGCACCGTCGGCGTCAAGCCCACCTACGGCGGCGTCTCCCGCTACGGCGCCATCGCCATGGCCTCCTCGCTGGACCAGATCGGCCCGGTCTCCCGCACCGTGCTGGACTCGGCCCTGCTGCACCAGGTGATCGGCGGCCACGACCCGCGCGACTCCACCTCGCTGCCGGACCCGCTCGAGGACCTCGTCGCCGCGGCCCGGACCGGCAACGTCGAGGGCATGAAGATCGGCATTATCAAGGAACTCCACGGCGAGGGCTACCAGGCCGGCGTCGAAAACCGCTTCAACGAGGCGCTGGAGCTGCTCAAGGGCGCCGGCGCCGAGATCGTTGAGGTCTCCTGCCCCAACTTCAAGTACGCCCTCGGCGCGTACTACCTGATCATGCCCTCGGAGGCCTCCTCCAACCTCGCCAAGTTCGACGGCGTCCGCTTCGGCCTGCGGGTGCTGCCCGAAGAAGGCCCGCTGACGATCGAGCGCGTGATGGGAGCCACCCGCGCCGCGGGCTTCGGCGACGAGGTCAAGCGCCGCATCATCCTGGGCACCTACGCCCTGAGCGCCGGCTACTACGACGCCTACTACGGCTCGGCCCAGAAGGTGCGCACCCTGATCCAGCGCGACTTCGACGCCGCGTTCGAACAGGCGGACGTGCTGATCTCCCCGACGGCGCCGACCACGGCGTTCAAGCTCGGCGAGAAGCTCAACGACCCGCTGGCGATGTACCTCAACGACGTCGCCACCATCCCGGCCAACATGGCCGGGGTCCCGGGCCTGTCCCTGCCCGGCGGCCTCGCCGACGAGGACGGACTGCCCGTGGGCGTCCAGCTGCTGGCCCCGGCCCGCCAGGACGCCCGGCTCTACCGCGTCGGCGCCGTGCTCGAGTCGCTGCTCGAGGCGCAGTGGGGCGGCCCGCTGCTGGATAAGGCCCCCGACCTAAACAACGCAGCCTTGAGCCACGGAGGTTCACACTAATGACTGACGCAACCCTCAGCTTCGAAGAGGCGATGGAGAAGTACGACCCCGTCCTGGGCTTCGAGGTCCATGTGGAGCTCAACACCAAGACCAAGATGTTCTCCTCCGCGCCGAACGTCTTCGGCGACGAGCCGAACACCAACGTCAACGAGGTTGACCTCGGGATGCCCGGTGTGCTGCCCGTGGTGAACAAGACCGCGATCGAGTCCTCGATCAAGATCGGTCTGGCGCTGAACTGCAAGATCGCCGAGACCTGCCGCTTCGCCCGGAAGAACTACTTCTACCCGGACACCCCGAAGAACTTCCAGACCTCGCAGTACGACGAGCCGATCGCGTACGACGGCTACCTGGACATCGAACTCTCCGACGGCACCGTGTTCCGCGTCGAGATCGAACGCGCCCACATGGAGGAGGACGCCGGCAAGCTCACCCACATGGGCGGTTCCGCCGGCCGGATCCAGGGCGCGGACTACTCGCTCGTGGACTACAACCGCTCCGGCGTGCCGCTGGTCGAGATCGTCACCAAGCCGATCGAGGGCGCCGGCAGCCGCGCCCCCGAGCTGGCCAAGGCCTACGTCGCCGCGGTCCGCGAGATCGTCAAGAACCTCGGCGTCTCGGACGCGAAGATGGAACGCGGCAACGTCCGCTGCGACGCCAACGTCTCGCTGCGCCCGCACGGCCGCGAGCGTTTCGGCATCCGCTCGGAGACCAAAAACGTCAACTCGCTGCGCGCCGTCGAACACGCCGTCCGCTACGAAATCCAGCGGCACGCCGCCGTGCTGGACTCCGGCCTGCCGGTCATCCAGGAGACCCGGCACTGGCACGAGGACACCCGCTCCACCACCTCGGGCCGGCCCAAGTCCGACGCCGACGACTACCGCTACTTCCCGGAACCGGACCTGGTCCCCGTCGTCGCCTCCCGCGAGTGGGTCGAGGAACTCCGCGCCACGCTGCCCGAGCCGCCGGCCGCCCGCCGCAAACGCCTGCAGGCCGACTGGGGCTACTCGGACCTCGAATTCCGCGACGTCGTCAACGCCGGCGTCATGGACGAGATCGAGGAAACCATCGCCGCCGGCGCCACCGCCACGGTGGCCCGCAAATGGTGGATGGGCGAGATCGTCGGCCGCGCCAAGAACGCCGACGTCGACCCCGGCCAGCTCGGCGTCGCCCCGGCCACCATCGTGGAACTGAACAAGATGGTTGAGGACGGCAAGATCAACAACAAGATGGCCTCCGAGGTCCTGGACGGCGTGCTCGCCGGCGAGGGCACCCCGGCGGAAATCGTAGAAAAGCGCGGCCTCGCCGTGGTCTCCGACGACGGCCCGCTGCTCGAAGCCATCGACGCGGCCCTCGCCGCACAGCCCGGCGTCGCGGACAAGATCCGCGGCGGCAAGCTGCAGGCGATCGGCGCGATCGTCGGCGCCGTGATGAAGGCCACCCGCGGCCAGGCCGACGCCGGCCGCGTCAAGGAGCTGATCCTCGAGCGCCTCGGCGTCGAAGGCTAACGCACCTCGCACCACCCAACTGACTCGCACTTGTTGTCGTTTTGATCGCCCATAACGACAACTACTGCGAGTCAGTTGGGTTAAGCCGGGCGAATTTAGGTGACCAGCCCCGTCATGATGGTCTGCAGCGCCTCGCAGACCATCATGACCGATCTGCGTTTAAGGTTTTCCGGCCGGGCCAGGATGTCGATCCGGCGCCGGGTGCTGATGCCTTCCAGCGGGCGCAACACAATGTCAGGGTTCAGCACCGGCCGCGCGGTATGCCGGGGCAGCAGCCCGATCACGCTGCCGGCCGCCACCAGGGCCGCCACCGTCGAATAGTCGTTGATCCGGTGCACAATGTTCAGCTCGCGGCTGGATACGGCGGCGACGGCGGAGAGCACGTCCGCGGGGGAGTAGCCGGTGTGGCTGGTCACCCACGGTTCGCCGACGACGTCGTCCGCGCTCACCGCCCGCTGGCCGGCGAGCCGGTGGCCGGCCGGCAGGGCCACGTCCAGCGGCTCGTGCGCCAGCGGAATCACCGCCACCCGTTCCACTGGCCACCGCGGGCTGTGGTCCATCCGGTGCGCCAGGACCAGGTCATACCGGGCCGTCAGCGCCGGGAAATCCTGCTGGGCCACGTCCTCGTCGGAGAGCTGGATCCGCGGCTGCCCGGGCTCGGCCAGCAGCCGCGCCAGCGGGGCAAACAGCGCCTGTCCCGCACTGTGGAACCCGCTCAGCGTCACCGGCGCCACCGGGGAGCCGTGGTACGCCCCGATCGCGGTCCTTGCGTCCGCCATCGCACTGACGACGGCGGCCCCGGCGTCCGCGAGCACCTGGCCCGCCTCGGTGAGGACCAGGTTGCGGCCCTCCTTGCGGGTCAGCGGCACCTCGACGGACCGCTGCAGGGCGGCCAGCTGCTGCGACACCGCGGACGGTGTGACCAGCAGGGTCTCCGCGACGGCCTTGACACTGCCCAGGGCCCCGAGTTCGCGGAGCATTTCGAGCTGGTGGATTTCCATGCCCCCATCCTAGAGGTAAGCAATTCCTAAATCGTCGATTGAGAAAAACTCGGTTGTGCTAACGCTTTCGGCCCGGTCTAATGAGGTGAGTTGTCCCACACGATCGCATCCTCCGGGTGCGTCCCACACAGTAGCCACCCCCACAGTTAGGCAGGCCCATGAAGGCTCTCTACAAGTCCGGCGCCCACGCGGGATTCGAACTCGTCGACCGCCCGGAGCCGGAAGCCGGGGCCGGGGATGTCAAGATCCGCGTCATGACCACCGGTATCTGCGGCACGGACCTGCACATCCAGTCCTGGGACGCCTGGGCCCAGGGCATCATCAATGCCCCGCTGATCGCCGGCCACGAGTTCTACGGCGAAGTGGTGGAGGTTGGCGAGGACGTCCTGGACGTCAAAGTCGGCGACCGGGTCTCCGGCGAGGGCCACATTGTCTGCGGGATCTGCCGCAACTGCCGTGCCGGCCGCAAGCAGATGTGCATCAACACCGTCAGCGTCGGCGTCCAGCGCGACGGCGCGTTCGCCGAATACGTCGTCATCCCCGAAACCAACGTCTGGGTCCACCACGACCCCTCCGTGACCCCGGAGCTCGGCGCGATCTTCGACCCGTTCGGCAACGCCGTCCACACCGCCCTGAGCTTCCCGCTGGTGGGCGAGGACGTGCTGATCACCGGCGCCGGCCCCATCGGCCTGATGGCGATCGCCGTCGCCCGCCACGCCGGGGCCCGGAAGATCGCCATCACTGACGTCTCCGCCCCGCGGCTGGAACTTGCCCGGCAGCTCGGCGTCGACCTCGCGATCGACGTTTCGAAGATGCGCGTCAAGGACGCCCAGCGCGAACTGGGCATGCGCGAGGGCTTCGACATCGGGATGGAAATGTCCGGCCACCCCACCGCCCTGCCTGAGATGATCGACAACATGAACCACGGCGGCCGGATCGCGATGCTGGGCCTGCCCAGCCAGTCCATCGACATCGACTGGGGCAAGGTGGTCACGCACATGCTGACCATGAAGGGCATCTACGGCCGCGAAATGTTCGAGACCTGGTACGCCATGAGCGCCATGCTCTCCTCCAACCCCGTGCTGCACGCCAACATCTCCGCCGTCGTCACGGACACCCTGCCCGCCTCGGACTGGGAAAAGGGCTTCGAAATCGCCCGCGCCGGCGTGGGCGGCAAGGTCGTGCTCGACTGGACCTGCTTCTAAGCCCCGTTTTCCGGTACCGTACAAAATTCACCCCAGCTGAGGAGCGCACCACCATGTATTCAGCCATCAAGGACCAGCTGCAGCACGAACTCGACGAGATCCGCAGCGCCGGTTTGTTCAAGACCGAGCGGCACATCGACTCGCCGCAGGCCAGCCACATCAAGGCGGGCCAGCTCGGCCAGGGCAGCGCCGAGGTGCTCAACTTCTGCGCCAACAACTACCTGGGCCTCGCGGACCACCCGGAAATCATCGCCGCCGCCAAGGCCGCCATGGACGACCGCGGCTTCGGCATGGCCAGCGTGCGCTTCATCTGCGGCACCCAGGACCTGCACCTGGCCCTCGAGGAACGCGTCTCCAAGTTCCTCGGCACCGAGGACACCATCCTGTTCTCCAGCTGCTTCGACGCCAACGGCGGCGTCTTCGAATCGCTCTTCGGCCCGGAGGACGCCGTCATCTCCGACGCCCTGAACCACGCCTCGATCATCGACGGCATCCGGCTCTGCAAGGCCCAGCGCTTCCGCTACGCCAACCAGGACATGGCCGACCTCGAAGTCCGGCTGATCGAGGCCACCACACAGCAGAACCCGGCCCGCCGCAAGATCATCGTCACCGACGGGGTCTTCTCGATGGACGGGTTCCTCGCCCCGCTCGAGGCGATCTGCGACCTCGCCGAGAAGTACGACGCCCTGGTCATGGTCGATGACTCCCACGCGGTCGGGTTCATGGGCGCCACCGGCGCCGGCACCCCCGAACACGCCGGCGTCTCGGACCGGGTGGACATCTACACCGGCACCTTCGGCAAGGCCCTCGGCGGCGCCTCCGGCGGCTACGTCTCCGGCCGGCGCGAGGTCATCGCCATGCTCCGGCAGAAGGCACGCCCCTACCTGTTCTCCAACTCGCTGGCCCCGGCCATCGTCGCCGCCACGCTCAAGGCCCTGGACCTCGTGGAGAACTCGGGCGAACTGCGCGGCAAGCTCTTCGCCAACGCCGAACTCTTCCGCCGCCGGATGGGCGAGGAAGGCTTCGAGTTGCTCGACGGCGAACACGCGATCGTCCCGGTCATGTTCGGCGACGCCGTGATGGCGGCCAAGGTCGCCGACGCGATGCTGGCCCACGGCGTCTTCGTCACGGCCTTCAGCTACCCGGTGGTACCCAAGGGCGCCGCCCGCATCCGCGTCCAGCTCTCCGCCGCGCACAGCACGGACGACGTCGAGCGCTGCGTCCAGGCGTTTGTCCGCAGCCGCGAGGCCGTAGCCGCCGCGGCATAGGGGCCGAAAAGTACTGACGCGACCTCCTGCCGGGTGCAAGGATGGAGGCATGTCAGCTAAATACGATGTTGTGATCGTCGGCGGCGGCATCGCCGGCCTGTCCCTCGCCTCCGCCCTCGCCGGCAAATGCAGCGTGGCCCTGGTCGAAGCCGAGCAGTCGCTGGGCTACCACACGTCCGCGCGCTCGGCCCGGCAGCTGATCCCCAGTTACGGCCCGCCCGTGGTCCAGGACCTGACCATGCGCACCCTGGAGCTCATCGGCACCCACGAAGGCACCCGGCCCGAGCCAGTGCTCTCGCCGCGCCGGTTCATGCTGATCGGGGACGAGGAAACCGTCCAGCGGCAGGCCAGCGGCTTTATGCACCGGATCAGCCATGCCGAGGCCCTGGAGATCTGCCCCGCGCTCAAGCCGGAGTCCTTCACGGCGGCCGGCCTGGATTCCGGGTCCTTCGCCTGCAACGCCTCGCTGCTGCTGGAGGACCACCGGGAGCGGGCCGTCGAGGGCGGCGTCGACATCATCACCGGCGCCCGGGTCCACTCGGCGCAGCGCCTCGGCACCGGCTGGGAGCTCGGCGCCGGGCAGGAGGGCCTCGAGGCCGCCGTTGTGGTCAACGCCGCCGGCGCCTGGGCGGACGAGTTCGCCGTGCTCAGCGGCGTCGAGAAACTCGGACTCCAGCCCTACCGGCGCACCGCGGCGATCGTCGACGTCGAACACCCCCTCCCGCAGGGGTGCCCGATGGTGGCGTCGGACAGCTTCTACTTCCGGCCGGACGGGCGGCGGCAGGTGCTTATTTCGCCGTCGGAAACCGTGCCGAGCGGCCCCGAGGACGCCCAGCCGTACCCCGGCGACGTCGAAGCCCTGATCACCCGGCTCAACGCCGTCACCACCATGGGGATCGGCAGCGTCCGCCGGGCCTGGACCGGGCTGCGGACCGAAGCCGCCGACGGCGTCCCCGTGGTGGGGTTCGACGCCGAGGCCGCCGGGTTCTTCTGGCTCGCCGGCCAGGGCGGCTACGGCTTCCAGACCTCCTCCGGCATCGCCGAACTGGCCGCGGAACAGATCCTCGCCGGGCAGGGCTCCGGCGCCCCGTTCCCTGCCGACAGTCCGGCATCCCGGACAGCCGCGGCGCTGGCCGCAACGCGGATGTCGATCCGGGGCTGAAGAATGGAACCATGAGCACCCTGATCACCAACATCGCCGAACTGATGACCCAGGACACCGAGCACCGGGTCCTCAAGGACGCGGCGGTCGTGATCGAGGGCGAACGGATCGCCTGGATCGGTGCCGCCGCCGAGGCCCCCGCGGCCGACGACGCCGTCGACGCCGGGCACCGCGCCCTCCTGCCCGGCTGGGTCGATTCGCACACGCACCTGATTTTCGCCGGCGACCGGACCGCGGAGTTCGAGGCCCGGATGGCGGGGGCGGGCTACAGCGCCGGCGGCATCGCCGTCACCACCGGCGCCACCCGGAGCACCAGCGATTTCGACCTCACCCGGCTGGCGCTGGGCCGCGTGGCCGAGGCTGTCGCGCAGGGCACCACCTACCTGGAGACCAAGACCGGCTACGGCCTGGGCGTGGACAACGAGGCCCGCAGCGCCCGGATCGCGTCCACCGTCGCGGACGAGGTGACCTACCTCGGCGCGCACCTGGTCCCGGACGGCATGGACGCCGAGGAGTACACGGACCTGGTCTGCGGCCCCATGCTCGCCGCGGTACGGCCGTACGCACGCTGGGCCGACGTCTTCTGCGAACGCGGCGCCTTCAACGAGGACCAGTCCCGCCGCGTGCTCCAGGCCTGCCGGGATGCCGGACTGGGCCTGCGCGTGCACGGCAACCAGCTCGGCGAAGGCCCCGGCGTGCGGCTGGCGGTCGAATTCGGCGCCGCGAGCGTGGACCACGTGAACTACCTCTCCCGCGCGGACGTCCACGCCCTCGCCGACAGCTGGTCCGGCTGGGAGGCGGCGGCCGGCGCCGGCGAGCGGGGCACGGTGGCGACCTGCCTGCCAGCCTGCGACCTTTCCACCCGGCAGCCGCTGGCGCCCGGCCGGGAACTGCTCGACGCCGGCGTCCAGCTGGCCCTGGCTTCCAACTGCAACCCCGGCACCTCCTACACGAGCTCGATGGCGTTCTGCGTCACCACCGCCGTGCTGCAGATGCGGCTCAGGGTGCACGAAGCCGTCCGGGCCGCGACCTACGGCGGTGCGCTGGCGCTCGGCCGGGAGACCGGGAACGACGTCGACGGCCAGCGGGCCGTGGGCTCCATCGCCGTCGGTCACCGGGCGGACCTGCACCTGCTTAACGCCCCGTCCGCCACCCACCTCGCGTACCGGCCGGGGATGCCGCTCACCCACGCCGTCTGGCGCGCCGGAGTCCGCGCCCGCTGACCGGCCCGCCCAGGAGGCCAAGGAGGAACGCACATGCCCGGCTTCGCCAGGGAACTCGCCATCATGATCGATCTGGTGCGCGCCAAACGCGGCGGGGAGAGGGCCCTGGCCCGGCGCCGGGACGCCCGGCTGGCCGCCCTCGTGGCCCACGCCCGCACCGCCTCGCCGTTCTACCGGGCGCTCTACCGCGGCCTGCCGGCCGAGGACATCCAGCTCCGGGACCTGCCCCCGGTCACCAAGCCGCAGCTGATGGCCCGCTTTGACGACTGGGTCACCGACCCGGCCATCACCCGGGCGGACCTCGAGGCCTTCGTCGCCGACCCTTCCCTGGTCGGCACCCGCTACCGGGGCCGCTACTTCGCCTGCACCAGCTCCGGAACCACCGGCCACCCCGGCCTGTTCGTGCATGACCCCGACGCCGTCGCCTGCTACCGGGCCCAGGGCGTCCGGATCGTCGGGTCCGCGCTCGACGCCCGCCGGCTGCTCGCGATGCTGCGGCGGGGAATCCGCGCCGCCGTCGTGGTGGGCACCGGCGGGCACTTCGCCGGCGTCGTCTGGCTCGAGTCCGAACGGCGCCGCAGCCGTGGCCGCCGCCGCGCCTACCGGCTGTTCTCCGTGCAGCAGCCGCTGGAGCAGCTGGTGCAGGCGCTCAACGCCTTCGACCCGGCCCTTGTTGTGGGCTACCCCAGCGCACTCGAACTGCTGGCCGGGGAACAGGACGCCGGCCGGCTGCACATCCGCCCCGTGATCGTGGAGTCCAGCGGCGAATCCCTGGGCGACCGGGCCCGGCTGGCCGCGGCGCTGGGCGGCGCCGTGCACAACGTCTACGCCGCCTCCGAGTTCACCCCGATCGCCCTGGACTGCCCCCGCGGCTGGCTGCACGTCAACAGCGACTGGGCCATCCTCGAGCCGGTCGAGGCGGACTACCGGCCCACCCCCGCCGGGCAGCCGTCCCACACGGTGCTGCTGACCAACCTCGCCAACCGGGTCCAGCCGCTGATCCGCTACGACCTCGGCGACTCCGTGGTCGCCAAGCCCGGCCCCTGCGAGTGCGGCAACCCGCTGCCCGCCATCCGGGTGGCCGGCCGGCACGACGACGTCCTGCACCTGGACAACGGCCGCGGCGCCACGGTGAGCGTACTGCCGCTGGCCATCACCGCCCCGGTGGACGACGCGCCGGGGGTCCACCGCTGCCAGCTGGTCCAGACCGGGCCCGCGACCCTGCGGGTGCGGCTCCAGCCGGAGCCCGGCACCGCGGCGGAGACGGTGTGGCAGGACGTGGCGGCGAAGCTGGCCGGCTTCCTGGCCGGCCAGGGCCTGGCGAACGTGGAACTGGTCCGCGCGGAGGAAGCTCCGGAACAGAGCGGGCCCAGCGGGAAGTTCCACCAGGTGATCGCCCTCAAGGAACCGCCCGCGGGCTCGGAAGCCACCGGCTAGAAGAACGGCGGCTAGAAGAACATCGGCGGCGCGTCGAGCACGGTCTCGTCCACGCGGCGCTCCTCCCACTGGCTGAACGGCTTGTCCAGCTCGTACTTGCCCTCCGCGGAGCGCAGCAGGGTGCGGATCTCGGCGTTGTCCGGGTTGTTCAGCGACTCGAAGTACTCCACCGACCAGTGGAACCAGCGCATGCAGAACAGCCGCATGGTCAGGCCGTGGGTCACGAACAGGGCGTTGGGCGCGTAGCTCGGCTTGGACCAGTGCCGGTACAGGGTCTCCATAAAGGAGGAGATCCGGTCGTAGACGTCGGAACCGGACTCGCCCTCGCGGAAGCGGTAGAAGAAGTGCCCGTAGGCGTTGCGGAGCTCCTTCTGGTCCTCGATGTCGCCGGCAATCTGGAAGTTCGCCCAGTCCTGCTCACGCAGCCGGGGCTCCTCGATCACGCGTTCGGTGAGCGGGCCCAGCTTCAGTGCCTCCAAAGTCTGGTAGGCGCGCAGGTAGGGGGAGACGTAGACGCACACCTGCTGGCCGTCCAGTTGGCGCCGCAGCTGCTCGCCGGCCGCCGTGGCCTGCTCGACGCCGAGCGGGGTCAGCGGGATGCGGTAGTCGGGCACCCGGTTGTAGATGGAGGTGTCGGCATTGGCCGCGGACTGGCCATGCCGGACCATGAAGATTCTCCCGGGCGCGCTCACAGCCCAAGCATAGGCACGTGCAGTCAACATCCGGGAACGGCAGGCAAGATAGGAACATGTTGGTTCCCTCCCGCCGTCGGCTGCGGCTTGAAGTCTGGATTGTCCTGGGGCTCTCCCTCGGGCAGTCGGCGGTGTATTCGGTGGTGCAGCTGCTGGACAAAATGACCAGGGCGCCGCTGGCGCAGGGGACCTCGACGCTGAACCGCTCGCAGAGCAGCCGCGAGTACTTCGACCTCACCTACCAGCTGCTGGACATCCTGTTCGCCCTGGTCCCGGTGGTGCTGGTGATCTACTTCCTCACCGAACACCGGCCCGCCGGACTGGCCGGCGGCACTCTCACAGGCGGCACCGGTGCCTCGGCATTCCGGAAACTGGGTTTCAACTTCGCCCGGCCCGGCAAAGACCTGCTCCAGGGCCTGGGCCTGGCCGCGCTGATCGGGATCCCGTCGCTGGGCCTCTACGCGGCCGGCCGGGCGCTGGGGATTACGACGGCGATCATCCCCAGCGCGCTGGACTCCTACTGGTGGACGGTGCCGGTCCTCATCCTGTCCGCCGTCCGGCACGGGATCGTGGAGGAAGTGATTGTGGTGGGCTACCTGCTGGACCGGCTGGGCAAATTCGGCTGGGGCATGCCGCTGGCAATCTTCGCCAGTTCCATGCTCCGCGGCAGCTACCACCTGTACCAGGGCTTCGGGCCCTTCATCGGCAACGCCATCATGGGTGTCATCTTCGCGCTCATCTATACAAGGACGCGCAGGGTGATGCCGCTGGTGATCGCGCATGCGCTGCTGGACATCGTCGCCTTCGTCGGCTTCAGCCTTTTCGGCAAGGCCATCGGCCTGGGCTAGCGCAGCTCATAGCAACGCGGGGTCACTTAGCGCCCATCCGGATGCCCCGGACCGGCCGTAAGTGACCCCGTGTTGCTCCAAAACGGGTCAAGTCCGGGGCTGACGCAAGCAGAATGACTTATTTCGACACGAGACTCTCTCCGCAGCGGCCCGGTCCGTAACATTGGAGTTGTTACAGGCTCCGGCTTGCCAAACCCGCTGTAAAGGACTAAGAGACGTTGACGCTCGAATCACTCCCCGTGTTGGATTTCTCCCGCTTGAGTGCAGGCCAGGACGAGGCCGCCCGGTTCCGGGATGAATTGCGTGATGCCATGCACGAAGTCGGATTCATCTACCTGGCCGGCCACGGCATCCCGCAGGAACTCACCGGCGCCATGCTCGATATCTCCCGCCGCTTCTTCGACCTGCCTGAAGACCAGAAGCTCGCGATCGAGAACGTCCACAGCCCCCAGTTCCGCGGCTACACCCGCGTCGGCGGCGAAATCACGGACGGTGCCGTCGACTGGCGCGAGCAGATCGACATCGGCGTCGAGCGCGACGCCGTCGAGCCCGGACCCGGCGTTGCCGACTACTGGAGGCTGGAGGGGCCGAACCTCTGGCCGGAAAACCTGCCCGAGATGCGCGGGATCGTCACCGAATGGACCGAGCGGCTCAGCGCCATTTCCCTGGACCTGCTGCGGGCGCTCGCCGTCTCCCTTGGGGCGCCCGAGGATACCTTCGACGCCGCGTTTGCCGCCCAGGCTTTCCCGCTGCTCAAGATCGTGCGCTACCCGGGCGAATCCGATCCGGATCCCAAGCAGGGCGTCGGTTCCCACCGCGACGGCGGAGTGTTGACCCTGCTCCTGGTCGAGCCCGGCAAGGGCGGACTGCAGGTCGAGTACCAGGGCCAGTGGATCGACGCGCCCCAGGTGCCCGGAACGTTTGTGGTCAATATTGGCGAGATGCTTGAGCTGGCCACCAACGGCTACCTCAAGGCGACCCTGCACCGGGTGATCTCCCCGCTGCGCGGCACCGACCGGATCTCGCTGCCGTTCTTCTACAACCCGGCCCTCGATGCGACCATGCCCCGGCTCGCGGTCAGCCCGGAGTTCCAGGCCAAGGCCCGCGGCCTGTCGGTGGACCCGACCAACAGCCCGATCCTGGAGACCTACGGGGACAACGCCCTGCGCTACCGGCTCCGCGCCCACCCCAACGTCGTCGAGGCCCACCACCCGGACCTGCTCAAGGGCTGACGGCGGCCGTCCCGCCCCAGGCGGAGCGCCCGGCGGCGCAAGGGCGGATTAAAGAAATTCGGCCGCCAGCGGTGGGTGGCATCATTGGCACCCGCTGCTGGCGGCCGAAGTGTTGGCAGGAATCGTCAGATGGTGACGGCTCCGGAATCGGTTTCAAAGGTGACGGACAGGATTCCCGGCGTCCCGTGCGGGGCGAGCCAGTTCACGTCCACGTCTTCCAGCGGCTTCTCCACCGGTTCGCCGAGCCACTCGGTGACGCGTTCGGCCGAGCCGGCGATGGTGAGCGCGGACATCTTGACGTTGCTCGCGTAGGCGTTGGACGGGTGCAGCTCAGGATCGCCCTCCCACTTGAGCATGTAGGGGACCTGCGGGTCGGCGATCAGGCCCAGGATGCCGATCTGCTTCCAGACCAGTTCGCGGCCGTCGGGGAACTTGCGGTTGCCGTTGACGGCGGACCGGCCCAGGCGCTCCTCGAAGGGGGCGAGGTCGTCAACCTCGACGCACCAGCCCATCCAGCCCCCGCCGGCCGCCGAGCGGGCACGCACGGCCTGGCCAAACGGCGCTTTGTCCGAGGCGGGGTGGTCCAGGACCTCCACAACCTCCAGGTACTTGTGCCCGGCGAGCGGGATAATCATGTTGCGGGTCCCGAATCGGGGGTGTACCCCGCCCTTGACGGCTTCGACGCCGAGGGCGGACGCAATACGTTCGGTGGTGGCCGCGAGGCCATCTTGTTCACAGGCGTAAGAGACGTGATCCATGCGCATGCCCTCATCTTGGCACTTTGTGATGGAGCTCTCAGCTTAGGCTCTCCTAACCAAGGTAGGATGTCGTTTTCACGTGCGGGCCAGGGGCCGGATCCGCCCGGATCCGCTGTGGATTGCGGCGCCAGCGGGCGGTCCGCGGACGCCCCGCGGCCGGCCGCCGGGACAAATTCATATTCGTCACAAAGCTATCCAGCCGTCGGGGCGCGTTCCTAGACTGAAGCCAGGTCATGAGTGCCAGCATCGAGCCCCGGCTTGCTGGCCGGCAACCCTCCTAACGCGGTGGGGTGCCCCGGGTGAAGACCTGGCCCTCCGGCGCCCGCCGGACGGCAAGCGCGGCCGCCAGGTCCGTTCCGGTCGAAAAGCCGGGAACGGCCGGCGCCCAGTCCCGCAGGAGCTCTCCAATGTCCAATGCCTGGTCCTTTGAAACCCGTCAGATCCACGCCGGCCAGGAGCCGGACTCCGCCACCGGCGCCCGGTCGCTGCCGATCTACCAGACGACGTCGTTCGTCTTTCCCAGCGCCGAAAGCGCCGCCAACCGGTTCGCGCTCGCCGAACTCGCGCCCATCTACACCCGGATCGGCAACCCCACCCAGGACGCCGTGGAGCAGCGGGTCGCGAGCCTCGAAGGCGGCCTCGGCGCGCTCCTGCTAAGCTCCGGGCAGGCTGCGGAGACCTTCGCAATCCTGAACATCGCCGAGGTCGGGGACCACGTCGTCGCCAGCCCCAGCCTGTACGGCGGCACCTACAACCTGCTGGCCCACACCCTGAAGAAGTTCGGCATCTCCGTCACGTTCGTGGAGGACCCGGACAACCTGGACCAATGGCGCGACGCCGTGCAGCCGAACACCAAACTGTTCTTCGGCGAGGTGGTCTCCAACCCCCGCCAGGACGTGCTGGACATTGAGGGTATAGCGGAGGTGGCCCATCAGGCCGGGGTGCCGCTGATCGTGGACAACACCCTCTCCACCCCGTACCTGATCCGGCCGATCGAGTGGGGCGCCGACATTGTCGTCCACTCTGCCACCAAGTACCTCGGCGGCCACGGCGCCGCGATCGCCGGCGTGATTGTCGACTCCGGCAACTTCGACTTCGGCAAGGACCCGGAGCGTTTCCCCGGCTTCAACACCCCGGACCCCACGTACAACGGCCTGGTCTACGCCCGGGACCTCGGCGCGGACGGGGCGCTGGGGGCAAACCTCGCCTTCATCCTCAAGGCCAGGGTCCAGCTGCTGCGCGACCTCGGCTCGGCCGTGTCCCCGTTCAACGCCTTCCTCATCGCCCAGGGCATCGAGACGCTGAGCCTGCGGGTGGAACGGCACGTCGCCAACGCCACCCGGGTGGCCGAATGGCTGGAAGCCAGGGACGACGTCGAATCCGTCGCCTACGCCGGGCTGCCGTCCAGCCCCTGGTACGAGCGCGGCCGCAAGTACGGTCCGAAGGGCACCGGCGCCATCGTCGCCTTCAACCTCGCCGGGGGAGCGGAGGCCGGCAAACGCTTCGTTGACGCCCTCGAACTGCACTCGCACGTGGCGAACATCGGTGACGTGCGCTCACTGGTGATCCACCCGGCGTCGACCACGCACAGCCAGCTCTCGCCGGAACAGCAGGCGGTGGCCGGCGTCCATCCGGGGCTGGTGCGGCTGTCGGTGGGGCTCGAACACATCGACGACATCATTGCGGACCTCGACGCCGGCTTCCGGGCAGCCAAGGACGCCTGAGGTCATACGGAAGCCGACGCCGAAATTCCCCACCTTTGCGGGCGCGACGGCGGGACGCGCCGACATTTTCGGGGCGACCCGCCGGACACGGCCTTTAAAGGTGGGGAAACTGGGCTGCCGTAGGATCCGGCTGTCACACGGCCGTCACAATCTTCGCGCTTGCCCCGCCGGGTTTCGTAGAATCGACGCAGGTCATGAGTGCCAGCGACAGCCCCGGCTTGCTGGCCGGCAACCCTCCTTCCGCGGCGGGGTGCCCCGGGTGAAGACCTGGCCCGCCGGTCAGCTGACGGCGGGCAAGCGCGAGGTTAGGTCCCCACATGACGATTGCCGTCTCCCGTACGGGAGTACCCGAAAACAAGCCCGCGGTCCCGGACGGAACCGTTCAGTACCTGTCGATCGGCTCCCTGGTGCTGGAATCCGGCGCCACCTTGCCGGAGGCCACGCTCGCCTACGAAACCTGGGGCACCCTAAACGCGGACGCCTCTAATGCGGTGCTGATCGAACACGCCCTGACCGGGGACACCCACGTCACCCGCGGCGCCGGCGAGGAGCCGGGATGGTGGGAGCAGCTGGCCGGCCCCGGCGCCCCGGTGGACACGGACAAGTACTTTGTTGTCTCCATCAACATCCTCGGCGGCTGCTACGGCTCCACCGGGCCCTCGACGCCGGCGCCGGACGGCCGGCCGTGGGGCTCCCGCTTCCCGCTGGTAACCCTTCGCGACAGCACCGCCGCCGAAGCCCGGCTCGCCGACGCCCTCGGGATCGGCAGCTGGTACGCCGTGCTCGGCGGCTCCCTCGGCGGAGCCCGCGCCCTGGAATGGGCGGTCAGCTACCCGGCGCGGGTCCGGCGCTGCGCTGTTATTTCCGTCGGTGCCAGCAGCACGGCCGAGCAGATTGCCTTCGCGCAGGCCCAGACCCTCGCCATCCGCCAGGACCCTCATTTCAACGGCGGCGACTACTACGGCGGCCCGGAGCCGGACGCCGGGCTGGCCTTGGCGCGCCGGATCGCCCACATCACCTACCGCTCCGCCGCCGAGCTGGACGGCCGCTTCGGACGGAACGCCCAGGCCGCCGAGGCGCCGCTGGAGGCCGGGTCGCTGGCGGGACGGGGCCGCTACCAGGTGGAGAGCTACCTCGATCACCAGGGCAACAAGCTGGTGCGCCGTTTCGACGCCAACAGCTACATTGCCATCACCGAGGCGCTTATGAGCCACGACGTCACGCGCGGCCGCGGCACCCTGGAGGAGGCCGTTTCCCGCGCCACGGCGGAGTTCTTCGTGGCGGCCGTGGACTCGGACCGGCTGTACTTCCCGGCCCAGTCCGATGAACTCGCCGCCGCCTTGCCGGGTGAGGTTCCGGTGCACATCATCGAAGCTCCGATCGGCCACGACGGCTTCCTGACCGAAATCGGCCAGCTCAGCGGGCAGCTCCGGAGCACCTTCTTCGCGTAGCCAAGGGGAGGTGTGTGCATTTTTGCAGACACGCCCTGCGTGATTAGTGGTTGAGCCTGCCGGGATGCGGGGCCATACTCGTGGAGAATGACGCCGTGTGTCCCAACTCACACGCGCGTTGTCAACCCAATGGTCCACAGGGTGTCGAAGGCGACACCAAAGGAGTTCGCATGAGCACGGAAAACGCCGCCGCACGGCGCGCAGAGGAGCCGGACGTCAAGACGTCCGGACTGAAGAAGGTAGTAACGGCCTCCATGGCCGGCACGGTTGTCGAGTGGTATGAGTTCTTCCTCTACGCCTCCGCCGCCACCCTGGTCTTCGGCAAGATGTTCTTCCCCAACTCGGGTACGGAACTGGACGGCATTCTTGCCGCGTTCCTGACTTACGCGGTGGGTTTCGTGGCCCGCCCGATCGGCGGCATCGTCTTTGGCCACTTCGGTGACAAGTTCGGCCGCAAGCAGCTGCTGCAGCTCAGCATCATTCTGGTGGGCGTCTCCACCTTCCTGATGGGCTGCCTCCCCAGCTTCGCGCAGATCGGTTACTGGGCACCGGCCCTGCTGGTCTTCCTGCGCTTCGCCCAGGGCTTCGCCGTAGGCGGCGAATGGGGCGGCGCCGTGCTACTCGTGGCCGAGCACAGCCCGAGCAAGTCCCGCGGCTTCTGGTCCAGCTGGCCGCAGTCGGCCGTCCCGCTCGGCAACCTGCTCGCCACCGCCGTGCTGTTCATCCTCTCCTCCACGCTGTCCTCCGCGGACTTCCTCGGCTGGGGCTGGCGCGTGGCATTCTGGCTCTCCGCCGTGATCGTCGTCGTCGGCTACTACATCCGCACCAAGGTCCAGGACGCCCCGATCTTCCTCGAGGCACAGAAGGAAGTTGTCACCGAAAACAAGGGCTACGGCGTCGCCGAAGTCTTCCGCCGCTACCCCCGCGGCGTGTTCACCGCCATGGGCCTGCGGTTCGCGGAAAACATCCTGTACTACCTCGTGGTCACTTTCTCCATCACTTACCTGAAGACCGTGGTCCACGCCGACACCGCCAAGATCCTGCTCCTGCTGCTCGTGGCGCACGCGATTCACTTCTCCGTGGTCCCGGTGGTGGGCCGGCTCTCGGACCGCTTCGGCCGCAAGCCCGTTTACATGGCAGGTGCCGTCCTGGGTGCGACCTGGGGCTTCTTCGCCTTCCCGATGATGGACACCGGCAACGACTTCATCATCCTGGCCGCCGTCATCATCGGCCTGCTCTTCCACGCACTGATGTACGCCGGGCAGCCGGCCATCATGGCCGAGATGTTCCCGACCCGGATGCGTTACTCCGGCGTCTCGCTCGGCTACCAGGTGACGTCGATCGTGGCCGGTTCGCTCGCCCCGATCATCGCCGTCGCGCTCCTGGGCCAGTACAAGTCCTCCGTTCCGGTGGCCATCTACCTGCTCATCGCCTGCGTTGTCACCATGGTCGCCGTGTACTTCCTGAAGGAAACCCGCGGCATCTCCCTGCACGACGTCGACGCCGCCGACGCCCAGGGCACCGCCGACCTCCTTGCCGCAGGCAAGAAGTAAGGCAAGAAGTAAGCTCCATTGGCACCACGCTGCCCGTGTCCGCGTTCACCGCGGGCGCGGGCAGCTGCCGTTAACCGTCCCCGATTAGCCCGCCGTCACCGGCATTTTCGCGGGCGGCTCATCCACGACTCGACCGGTTCCGAAGTTCGGGCGCGAGAGGTTCAGGCGCCAAAGGCAAGGTGTGCCGTCTATTGTGTGTCGGGCCCGAGGCGCATGCTCTCTGACCAGGCGGCCCAGTCTTTCGGGTGGATCGAGGGGCGGCCGATGAGGTAGCCCTGCCCAGCGCTCATGCCGAGTCCTGCCACGGCCGCGAGGTCCTCAGGCGTTTCGATCCCTTCAGCGATCAGCGTGGCGCCGATTTGGCGGGCAAACTCCACCATGGCGGCGCCGAGTGCGTGCTGGCCCTGGTCGTCGTCGATCCCGGCGATCAGGCTGCGGTCCAGTTTGATGATTTCGGGCCGGACGTGGAGGACATGGCGCATGGAGGCGAAGCCGGAGCCGGCGTCGTCCACGGCGATGCGGAGCCCCTCTTTCCGCAACGGGGCCAGCACGGCAAGGAGCGGGGCGTATTCGCTTACTTCGAGCCGTTCCGTTAGTTCCAGGACAATTCGTTTCGGGGGCAGCCCGGAGCGCTGGAGCAGGTCAGGCAGACGTGGGTCCAGACACGTCTCCGGGGAAAGGTTCAAAGCCACGTAGATGCCCGGGGGAAGTCCCTGCGCCGTCTCCAGTGCTTTCTCCATGGCGGCGAACTCAAGTTCACTCAACAGGCCGACGATGGCGGCCTCCTTGAACCAGAATTCGGGGCCGGCACCGTCCTCGCCGACGAACCGGGTCAGCGCCTCGACGCCGAGGAGTTTGCCTGTTGCGAGGCTGTGGATGGGCTGGAAGGCCGTAAGGAGCCGGTCCTGGTCGAGCATCAGTTGGAGCTGTTCGCGGTTGAGGGAATCCATCGCCTCCTGTGCCGTCAACGGCGGGAGCATCCGGCTCGTGCCCTCGAATCCTCCGGGCCGGTCGTCCGTGGCGGGGCGGACAGTGCCGGAGACTTCCATCCATACGGCGCCGCCGTCGCGGTGCCGGCACCGAACGATGACACCTGTCCAGCCCGGTCCGGAGGCGGCCGCCACGTCGAGCTTGGCGCGCGCCAGGTCGCCGCCATCGATGACGAGGTCGCATCGCTGGCCGAGCAACTCGTCCGGCTTCCATCCGAGAAGGTTCTCACTGGTCGGGCTCGAAAACGTGAAGCGTCCCCGGTCGTCGACGGCCCACACCCACTCCTGGCTGGTGATCAGGACAGTGTCCATCAACTGGGCGGTAGCCCCAGCACGGCGCCTCTCAGCCCGGTGCCCCCTGCGGAAACGTACAGCCAGGACTAGAGCCATGGCCATGGGCGCCAACACGAGGAGACTGGCCAGCAACCGGTCCCTTGGTTCATCCAGGATGCCTTCAGGGTCAAGGATCACGATGGCGGCCGCCGTCACGGCGAACACCATCTGGATGGCCAGCACAACAACCAGTACATCGCGTATCCGCGGCGAACCCGAATTCTTTGACATTTCCATTCCCCCAGGCTTGGTAACATGAGCCTACTACCGTGCCTGATCGGATTGGTGGGATAGGGACCACCAGCGTTTCTCGGGCGCGATGGATCTTGATGTTCGCAATCCGACCCCGCTCCGGGCGCCGTTGCCCCCGGATTATGGTCAGAATGTCTTCGCGGTGAAGAGAGAATCGCCGTGGATGTCGTCGGGTTCCACCCGCCCGGTTTCGACGAAGCCGAGTTTGGCCAGCACGCGGCGTGACGCGGTGTTCCAGTCACGGACCGTCGCCCAAATGCGTCGGTAGCCTGATTCCTGCGCCTGTTGGAGGACGGACCGGGAGGCCTCGGTCGCAAACCCCTGGCGCCAGACGTCGCGGAGGAACTCGAAGGCGAGCTCCGGTTCCTCGGGCTGTCCATGCCGGTTGGGAATCAGCCCGCAATAGCCAATGACCTGCCCCGAACCCTTTTGCTCGGCGGCCAGCAACCCGGGGAAGGGATGCCGATCGTCGCGACGGATGCTGTCCTCGATATCTTCCAGCGTGGGGTGACCATCGGCACTGATGCGGCGATGCGGAGGAACGCGTGGATCGCGCTCGGTCCACAGTTCGCGCAGGACAGCGGCGTCGGACACCTGCCATGGCCGCAGCAGCAGTCGATCTGTTTCGAGGGCGGCATCGATCCGAGGTACTGGCACGTAGTCCATAGCGACAATTATGGGGCGTGACCTATAGCGCGGGGAGGTCCCCACGCAGCCCCCCGGCTCAGCCCGCCAGCACATCTTGGCGTTCGGCGATCTCGGCCCTGACCGCCGCCAGCACGGCCTGCACCGGCGCCGAGCGCAGCGACTCCGCCCGCGCCACCGCCCAGATCGGCAGCTGCCGCTGGAAGTCGTCCGGCAGAACCGGCACAAAGCCGGGTTTGCCGACGACGAGGAAGTTGGGCAGCAGCCCGATCCCGGCGGCGCGGCGGACGGCCTCGAGCTGGGCGAAGATGCTCGTGGCCTGAAAGCTGGAGCGGGGCATCGGGAGCTGGGTGGAGCGGTGGCCCAGCTCCGCGACCTGCAGTGCCGACTCCACGTAGGAGACAAAGCCGTGCCGCCGAACGTCGTCGAGGGTTTCCGGAAGCCCGTGCTCATCCGCGTACTGCGGGCTCGCGTAAAGCCGCAGGAAGTAGTTGGACAGGAAAATGGTCTGCGCGTTGCTGACCTCCAGGTTGCCCACCACCACCTCCAGGTCCACGCCGGAGCGGTTTTGGCTGACTTTGCGGGTGGCGCTGAGCATCTCCACGTTTAGCAGCGGGTGTTCCTGCTGCAGCCGGACCAGGGCCGGGGCGACGAATTCCGCGCCGAAGCCGTCCGGCGTGCTGATCCGGACCAGGCCGGAGAGCACGTCCTCGCCCCGGGCGATCCGGCCGGACAATGCGCCGAGGGTCCCCTCGATGGCCTCCGCGGCCACCACCGCCTGGGACCCCAGCTCGGTGAGCTCCCAGCCGTGCGGGCTGCGCTCCAGCGTCCGGCCGCCGAGCTGTTTGTCCAGGGCGAGGATTCTGCGCGAGATGGTGGTGTGCGTGGTGCCCAGAGTCTCAGCGACGGCGTTGAACCGGCCCAGCCGGGCCACCGTCAGCAGGATCAGCAGGTCGTCCGGGCTGGGAAGCCGCTTCAAGTCCACCGTTGGCCTTTCGTCGATGTGTGCATCGATGCACATGCCATCTTCACTTTTTCCCCTTGATTGCACTGTAGCAGGGTGTGATGCTGGACACGGAACTCCGGCAATTGCGCCGGACACAATGCAAAGCAAAGGAGCTTATGCCATGGCAGTTGTCGCCTGGATCGGACTGGGAAACATGGGCGGGTCCATGTCGGTGAACCTCGCCAAAGCCGGAAACGAGGTCCGCGGCTTCGACCTGAACCTCGAGGCCGTGGCGGCAGCCGAGGCCGGGGGAGTCAAGCCCGTCGGCAGTATCGCCGAGGCAGTTGAGGGCGCCGACGTCGTCTTCACCATGCTCCCCAAGGGCGAGCACGCCCGCGCCGTCTACCTCGGCGAGGACGGCGTCCTGGCCCACGCGGACACCAAAACCCTGCTGGTGGACTCCTCCACGATCGACATCGCCTCCGCCCAGGCGCTGCACGACGCCGCCGCCGCGGCCGGCTTCCGCTTCGTCGACGCGCCCGTCTCCGGCGGCATGAGCGGCGCCAAGGCCGCCACGCTGACCTTTATGATCGGCGGCGAGGCCGGCGCCGTCGCTGAGGCCACCGAATACATCCGCCCGATGGCCGCCAACATCATCCCCACCGGCGGCGCCACCACCGGCCAGGCCGCCAAGATCTGCAACAACCTGATGCTCTTTATCAACCTCGCCTCCACGGCCGAGGGCGCTGTCCTCGCCGACCGGCTGGGCCTGGACAAGCAGGTCTTCTGGGACATCGCCTCGGTTTCCTCCGGCGACAGCTGGGCGCTGCGCACCTGGTACCCGGTGGCCGGCGTCGTCCCCACCGCGGCCTCCAACAACGACTTCGCCCCGACGTTCACCGCCGAGCTCGCCAACAAGGACATCGGGCTGGCCATCAGCGCCGCCAAGGACACCGGCACCCCGCTGGAAATCGGCGAGCACGTCCAGCAGCTCTTCCAGCGGCTCATCGATGGCGGACAGTCCGGCAAGGACTGCTCCGCGATCGTCCAGCTCGTCGACGGCTCGTTCGAGTCCGCCAAGTAGCCACCACACCTTTGTAGAAAGAGATCCACCCCATGGAACGCATTCCGCACTTCATCAACGGCGCCCTCGTCTCCGACGCCGAGCGCTACGGTCCCGTCTTCAACCCCGCCACCGGCGAGCAGGAAAAGGAGGTGGCCCTCGCCTCCGCAGCCCGCGTTGAAGAGGCCATCGCCGCCGCCCGCGCCGCGCTGCCAGGCTGGCGCGCCACCAGCCTGGCCAAGCGCACCGGCATCTTCTTCAAGGTCCGCGAACTGCTCATGCAGCGCCGGCCCGAACTCGCTGCCCTGCTGACCAGCGAACACGGCAAGGTCCTCTCCGACGCCGAGGGCGAGATCACCCGAGGCCTGGAAAACATCGAATTCGCCACCGGGCTGTCCCACGCCCTCAAGGGCGAACGCTCCGAGCAGGTGGCCGGCGGCGTCGACGTGCACTCCGTCCGCCAGCCGGTCGGCGTCGTCGCCTGCATCACGCCCTTCAACTTCCCGGCCATGGTGCCGCTCTGGATGATCGGCAGCGCCCTGGCCTGCGGCAACACCGTGCTGCTGAAGCCGAGCGAAAAGGACCCGTCCTCCGCGATCTTCATCGCCCAGGTCTTCGCCGAGGCCGGCCTGCCCGCCGGCGTGCTGAACGTGGTACACGGGGACAAGGAAGCCGTGGACGTGCTGCTTGAGCACCCGGACGTCAAGGCCGTCAGCTTTGTGGGCTCGACGCCGATTGCCCAGTCGATCTACAAGCGCGCCGCGGACCACGGCAAGCGGGTCCAGGCCCTCGGCGGGGCCAAGAACCACATGGTGGTGCTCCCGGACGCGGACCTGAACATGGCTGCCGACGCCGCCGTCTCCGCCGCCTACGGCTCCGCGGGGGAGCGCTGCATGGCCGTCAGCGTCCTGGTGGCGGTCGGGAACATCGCGGACGAACTGGTGGACGCGATTAAGACCCGGATGGCCACCCTCAAGATCGGCCCCGGCACCGACCCTGCGTCCCAGATGGGCCCGCTGATCACCGCCGAGCACCGCGACAAGGTGGCCTCCTACGTCGCCGGCGCCGCAGACGAGGGCGCCTCCGTGGTGGTGGACGGCCGGGATCAGGAGTTCGATTCCAACGGCTTCTTCATCGGCGTCAGCCTGATCGACCACGTCAAGCCCGGCATGAAGGTCTACGACGACGAGATCTTCGGCCCCGTCCTCTCGGTGGTCCGCGTCGAGACCTACGCCGACGCCGTCAAGCTCGTCAACGACAACGAGTTCGGCAACGGCGTGGCGATCTTCACCCGCGACGGCGGCGCCGCGCGGCAGTTCGAGTTCGACGTCGAGGCCGGCATGGTGGGCGTGAACGTCCCGATCCCGGTGCCGGTGGGCACCTTCTCCTTCGGCGGCTGGAAGAACTCGCTGTTCGGCGACACCCACATGTACGGCCCGGAGAGCATCCGCTTCTACACCCGCGGCAAGGTGGTCACCACCCGCTGGCCGGACCCGTCCACCTCGGTGATCGACCTCGGCTTCCCCCAGGTCGACTGAGGAATCCCTCCCCGCATAAAGCAACGCGGGGTCACTTACGGCCCATCCAGCAGTGGATTATGGGCCGTAAGTGACCCCGCGTTGTGTGTGTCCAGGGGCTAGCCCTTCATGATCTCCGCGCGCTGGGCCATGTAGTCCTCCATGGCGAGTTCGCCGTTGCTGTACTTCTGGTCCAGCTCGGCGAGCTTGCGCGCGCGGTAACCCTGCGGGCCGGAGGGCACGGGCGGAACCGGCGGAACGTCCGGCGTCGCGGGGGCCGCCGGGGGCTGCGGCTGCCACTGCTGCGGCGGCGCGGCCTGCGGGGGGTTGTTCAGGTACTCCGGGCTGTCCTCGTACGGGACGGGGTACTGCTGGTTCGCGGGGTACTGCTGGTTCGCCGGAGGCTGCGGGGCGCCCAGCTGGCCGAACCCGCCGTAGTAGTCCCGCTGGGTGAAACCGTCCCGCGGCTGGTTGTTCTGCTGGCCGGGGAACTGGCCCGGGAACCCGCCGAAAGGCTGGCCGGGGAAGGTGGGGCCATTGCCGTTCTGGCCGCGGTTGGACGCCTTGTACCGGCGCATAGCGAGCATGATGATCGTCGCCAGGATGGCGAGCCCAAACAAGGTGAACACGGTATCGAACCTTTCAGGAGTGGTCCTTCAGCTTAACGCGCCCTACCGGCCAAGGGTGCCCGGCCCGGCGGCGCCGCTCAGGAGCGCAGGGCATCCTCGGCGCCGGGCAGGCCCTCGCCCGAACCGGGAGGCCCCTCACCCGAGCCCAGCGGCATCCCCGGGCCGAACACCGGCCCGGCCAGCGGACGCTTGGCCGTGATGCCGTCGCCGGAGGAGCGGTGCCGGAGCCGGCGGACCACCCACGGGACGAAGTGCTCGCGGGCCCAGATGAGGTCGCCGGTGCGCGCCTCCCGCCAGTTGCGCTGCGGCAGGGGCTTGGGCGCAAGGGGCTCCAGGGTGTGTTGCACGTTCAGTGAATCCAGCACCATGGCCGCGATGGTGTGGTGGCCCAGCGGCGAGAAATGCAGCCGGTCCACGTCCCACATCTGCGGGTCGTTGAGCTGGCGCAGGGACCACATGTCGGCGATGACGGCGTCGTGCCGGGCCGCCACGGTGCGCAGGTTCTCGTTGTAGATCGCCACCTTGCTGCGGATCCGGCCCAGCACGGTGGAGCCGGTGTCCGGGCCGTTGAAGAGCACCACGGTGGCGCCGCCCAGGCTCAGGATCTGCACCACCGAGTCCAGCCGCTCGGCGAGGACATCGGGGTCGCCGCCGGGCCGGATCAGGTCGTTCCCGCCGGCGGACAGGGTCACGAGGTCCGGCTTCAGGGACAGGCAATGCGCCAGCTGCTGGTCCACGATCTGCTGCAGGAGCCGGCCCCGGACCGCAAGGTTGGCGTAGGCGAAATCAGCCTGGCCGCGGCTCAGTTCCTCCGCCACCCGGTCCGCCCAGCCGCGGTGGCCGCCCGGGCTCGCCGGTTCCGGATCGCCGATCCCCTCGGTGAAGGAGTCGCCCATCGCCACGTAGCGGGTCCAAGGGTGGTTGACGGTCCGGTCCGGATAATTCTCCATGGCTGCTGTTTCGCTCACCTTCATATCCTGCACTCTCCCCGCAAAGCTACGCCACCGTAGCTTGTTACCGATTGGTAACTGCAAGAATGGAGCCATGACAGACGCCGCCCCGTATCCCGCCGCCTTCCCCGACCCCGTTGTCCTCTGGTCCCGGCCCGAAGAGGCCCGCGCAGGCAGGCCCCTGCTGGTGCTGCTGCACGGCTACGGGGCCAACGAACAGGACCTGCTGAGCCTGGCGGACCTGCTGCCCGACGAGTTTGTGGTGGCCTCGCTGCGTGCCCCACTGGTCTCCGGACCGGGCTTCACCTGGTTCCCACTGACGGCGTCCATCGACTACTCACTCGACGCCGTCAAGCACGCCGCGGCATACGTCCAGGACTGGATCGACTCGGTCCGGGCCAACCACCCCTCGGTCACCCTGCTGGGCTTCTCGATGGGCATGGCCATGGCGACCACCCTGCTGCGGCAGCGGCCGGACGGCTACGCCGCCGTCGTCGGGCTCTCAGGCTTCGCCGTCGACGCGGGCGGTGACCCGAGCTTCCGCGACGCGGAACTGGACGGCACCGTGCCGATGTTCTGGGGGCGCGACCAGCAGGACCCCGTGATCACGCCGGACAAGATCGAGTTCACCATGGGCTGGGTGCGCAGGCATGTGAAGCTCACCAAGGTGCTCTACACCGGCATGTGGCACGGCATCAACCAGCAGGAGATCGGCCACGTCGGCGAGTTCCTCACCCACGAGGTGCTCAACAAATAGCCGACGACGGCGCCGCCGGCCGCCGTCGTCGGGCGCCGCCCGGCTCCGCTGGGCTTAGGCGCCGCCGGGCGTGCTGATCCGCACGGTCTGGCCGTTCACGGTGACGGTGTCGCCGTGGTGCAGCTGGCGGCCGCGGCGGTCATCGATCTCGCCGTTGACCTTCACGAGCCCGTTCTTGATCAGTTCCGCAGCCTCCACCCCGTCCTCGACGAGGTTGGCCAGCTTCAGCAGCTGGCCCAGCCGGATCATGTCGTCGCGGATGGGGATGTCTTCGATTTCCGGGTTGCTCATACAAGCAATAATGCCTGACCAAAGGTGGCACCAATGACCCACGCACCGCGGCTCCCACTGCCCGTCGGACTGCTCCTGGCCGTTTCCGCCGGGCTCCTCGTCCCCGTTCAGGGCCGCATCAACGGCGCCCTGGGCACAGTCCTGGCCGACGGCCTGGCCGCCGCCGTGGTGAGCTTCAGCACCGGCCTGGTACTGATGATCGCCATCTCGCTGCTGCTGCCCAAGGGCCGCGCCGGGCTGGCCCAGGTCCTGCCGGCGCTGCGCGAACGGCGCTTCCCGCGGTACTACGTGCTGGCCGGCGGCATCGGCGCGCTCTTCGTCTTCGCCCAGTCCTTCACCGTCGGGCTCCTCGGCGTGGCCCTGTTCACCGTCGCCGCCGTCACCGGCCAGACCCTCAGCGGACTGCTGGTGGACCGGATGGGCATCGGTCCGGCGGGCAAGCGGCCCATCACCGGCATCCGGGTCCTCGGCAGCGTGCTGACCGTCGCCGCGGTGGCGTGGGCCGTGTCGCCGCGCTTCGCGTCCGGCGGCGCAGACGGCTCAGGCGCGTCCGACCCCATGGCGCTGGTGCTGCCTGTGCTGCTGCCGGTGCTCGCCGGATTCCTGATGAGCTTCCAGCAGGCGATGAATGGCACCGCAACAGTCCACTACCGCACCCCCATCACCGCCACCCTGGTCAACTTCGTCGCCGGCAGCATCGTGCTCTGGCTCGCCTGGCTGATCAAGCTGGCCGCGGCCGGGCCAGGCCACGCGCTTCCGGGCGAATGGTGGTACTACCTGGGCGGCCCGATGGGCTGCGTGTTCATCGCCGTCGCCGCCTTCCTGGTCCGCAGCCTGGGCGTGCTGGTCACCGGGCTCGGCATGATCGCCGGGCAGCTGCTCGGATCCCTGGCCCTGGACCTGGCGCTGCCCGCACCGGGCACCGTCGTCGCCCTGCCCACCGTGGTCGGCACGCTGCTGACCCTGGCCGCGATCGTCCTGGCCAGCCTGCCCTGGTCCCGCGGGACCCTCAAGGGGCGCTAGCCCGGTAGGCTAGGAGCTTGCATTACCCCGACCGCAACACCCCGCCCGGCAACCAGCCGGTGACCCGGGGCTGACAGCACGGACCGCACCCAGCGGCCCTGCAGAAACTGGAGTTCCCATGGCAGCAAAACCCGTACTCGACCAGATCATTTCCCTCGCCAAGCGACGGGGTTTCGTCTTCCAGGCCGGTGAAATCTACGGTGGCTCCCGTTCTGCCTGGGACTACGGTCCCCTCGGTGCCGAGCTGAAGGAAAACATCAAGCGCCAGTGGTGGCAGTCCGTGGTCCGCGGCCGCGAGGACGTCGTCGGCCTAGATTCCTCGGTGATCCTGCCCCGCCAGGTCTGGGAAGCCTCCGGCCACGTCGAGGTCTTCTCCGACCCGCTGGTGGAGTGCCTCTCCTGCCACAAGCGCTACCGCGCGGACCACCTCGAGGAAGAATACGAGGAGAAGAAGGGCCGCCCCGCCGAGAACGGCCTCAAGGACATCGCCTGCGCCAACTGCGGCACCCGCGGCGAATGGACCGAACCGCAGGAATTCTCCGGCCTGCTAAAGACCTACCTGGGCCCCGTCGCCAGCGAAGAGGGCCTGCACTACCTGCGCCCCGAAACCGCCCAGGGCATCTTCGTGAACTTCTCCAACGTGCTCACCACCTCGCGGAAAAAGCCGCCCTTCGGCATCGGCCAGATCGGCAAGTCCTTCCGCAACGAAATCACGCCGGGCAACTTCATCTTCCGCACCCGCGAGTTCGAGCAGATGGAGATGGAGTTCTTCGTCGAGCCCGGCACCGACGAGCAGTGGCACCAGTACTGGATGAAGGAGCGCATGGCCTGGTACACGTCCCTGGGCATCCGCGAGGAAAACCTGCGCTTCTTCGAGCACCCGCTGGAGAAGCTCAGCCACTACTCCAAGGGCACCACGGACATCGAATACCGCTTCGGCTTCCACGGCTCCGAATGGGGCGAGCTCGAGGGCATCGCCAACCGCACCGACTTTGACCTCTCCACGCACTCGAAGGCCTCCGGCGCGGACCTGAGCTACTTCAACCAGGCCACCAACGAGCGCTACACCCCGTACGTGATCGAGCCCGCCGCCGGCCTCACGCGCTCCTTTATGGCGTTTATGATCGACGCGTACACCGAGGACGAGGCGCCCAACGCCAAGGGCGGCGTCGACGTCCGCACCGTGCTTAAGCTCGATCCGCGCCTGGCCCCGGTCAAGGCTGCCGTGCTCCCGCTGAGCCGTAACGAGGACCTGTCGCCGAAGGCCAAGGACCTCGCCGCGCAGCTGCGCAAGAGCTGGAACATCGAGTTCGACGACGCCGGCGCCATCGGCCGCCGCTACCGCCGCCAGGACGAGATCGGTACGCCGTTCTGCATCACGGTGGACTTCGACACGCTCGAGGACCAGGCCGTGACCATCCGCGAACGCGACACCATGAGCCAGGAACGCGTCGCCCTGGACAAGGTGGAGGGCTACCTGGCCGCACGGCTGATCGGCGCCTGATCATGACGATCGCGTACCGCGAATGGCGCGACGGCGACGACCTCGCGCTGCTGGAGATGTGGGGCGGCCCGGAGACGGACCAGGCCCGGCAGTTCCGTGCCACCCTCGCCCCCTCCGGCAACGCCCCGTGGCGCCGCTGCATCGTGGCCGAGGACGTCGTCGACGGCGTCGCCATCCCCGTCGCTGCCGGGGTGGTCCATGAGGCCTCGCTGCATCCGGAGCGCCTCTGGGTCTACGTCGAGGTTTCCCGCGACCACCGCCGGACCGGCATCGGCTCGACGCTGCTGGCCATGCTCCGGCACGAAGCCGGGCAGTCGCCCTCGGGAGTGTCCCGGCTCCGGACCAAGGTGGAGCCAGGCACGCCCGGCGCCGCCTTCGCCGAGGCCGCCGGCCTGGCGCCGATCCAGCGCTCCCGCCTGGTCGTCGTCGAGCCCGGCGCCCTGAAGCTGCCGGTCTTCGGCGACGGCTCCGAGGCCGCAGCCTCGGAGCAGGTGGAGGACCTGGCCACCGGGTCGGTGGAGCTCAGCGACGTCGTGGGCCGCTACTACACCGCCGTGCACGACTGGGACAGCCCCGGGGACCTCAGCATTGCCACGGTGCAGCGGCTCTTCCTGGACGACCTCAGCGGCGCCCACGGGGCGATTGTGCTGCGCGCGCCCAAGGCCAGCGCCTTCGGCGCGGGTGTGCCGGCCAGCAAGAAGGGCCGGCTCCAGGCATTTGCGGTCAGCTACGCCCAGGGCGGCCCGGAAATGGGCGGTCCCGAAGAGGGCCACGCCACCAAGGCGGGGGAGCCCTCGGATGTGTTCCTCGGCCACGACCCGGAACTGTCCGCCGAGGATGCCCGGGCCGCGGTCCGGGACCTGCTGGCGCTGATCGCGTACCAGTACCCGGTCCTGCTGGAACTGGACGATTCGATGGACGCGCTGCGCGCCGTCGTCGAACCGTTGCTGGAGAGCGGCAAGGCCCGGCAGGCCGGGGCGGAAACCCTGATCGTCTCCGACCCCGTCTATCCCGCTTAACCCGACTGACCCGCAGCAACAGCTGCGGGTCAGTCGGGTCTAACGGCTACTTGCCCGGCGGCATCACCGGCGGAACGAAGTCGAACGTCATGCCGAGCAGCCAGACCAGCAGCAGCACCACCGGCAGGTGGAAGACGAACTGCAAGAACGTGAAGCCCACTAGGTCGCGGGCCCGCAGCCTCAGCACCGCCAGCAGCGGGAGCATAAAGAACGGGTTGATCAGATTGGGCAGCGCCTCGGCGATGTTGTAGATCTGCACGGTCCAGCCCAGGTTCATCTGGACATCGGTGGCGGACTGCATGACGTACGGCGCCTCCACGAGCCACTTGCCGCCGCCGGAGGGCACCAGCAGGCCCAGCACGGCCGTGTACAGCGCAATGACGACGGCGAAGCCGCCGCCGCTGCCGATGCCCGAGAAGAACTCGGCCAGGTGCGCCGAGATGGTCATCCCGCCGTGGCCGGTGGCCTTGGTCAGGATCGCGGCCATTGCCGCGTACAGCGGGAACTGCACGAGGATGCCGGCGGTTGCAGGGACGGCCTTGGTGACGGCCTGCAGGAAGTTCCGCGGGGTGCCGTGCAGCACCAGTCCGAGGATGAGGAACACCAGCAGGTAGCCATTGAGGCTGCTCACCACCGTTAGGAACGGCTTGGTGAGGAACTGCGAGACCAGCCAGCTCAGGGTCAGGAGCCCGGCGAGGATCGGCAGGATCTTGCTGTATTCGAGCCACTCGCCCGGGCGGGACCGCGGCGCCGGCTCGCTGGGCTCATCGTCGAGGTCCACGCCCAGGTCCGCCGCGGTGCGGATCGCGCCGCCCTGCGGTGCCGAGAAGTGGGCGATCACCGTGGTCAGCAGCATCAGGATGGCCAGGGTCAGCAGCGACTGCCAGGTGAAGATGGTGGCGCCGAAGTCCAGGATGCCGGTGATCTTCAGCAGGGCCGGCGGCAGCGAGGCCGCCGTCGCCTGCAGCTGCGCGGCCGAGGAGGACAGGCCGAGCGCCCAGACGGCACCGAGGCCCATGAACGCGGCCGCGCCGAGGGCGCGGTAGTCCACGGTGAGGTCCTTGCGGCGGGCGATCGCCCGGGCCAGCAGGCCGCCGAAGATCAGGCTGAGGCCCCAGTTTAGGAAGGACACCGACATGGACATCAGTGCCACGAAGCTCACGGCGGTGCGGGCGGTCGCGGGAACGAGGGCCAGCCGGCCGATCAGGCGGGCCACCGGCGGCGAGGTCGCCACGACGTAGCCGGTGAGCACCACCATGGCCATTTGCAGGGTGAAGGCGGTCAGGTCCCAGAAGCCGTTGCCGAAGGAATCGGCGATCGATTGGGGTGAGGCGCCGATGGCCAGGGCGGCCAGGGCGATGATGATAACGCCGGCGAGGGCGAAGATGTAGGCGTCCGGGAACCACTTCTCGGTCCACGCGGCCATTCGTTGGGCTATCCGGGCGAGGCCGCGTTCTTCGCCGATGCCGCTTTTGGTCAGGACTGTGTTTGCCACAGAGGGGTACCTCTCCATTGAGTGCGTTTTTCTACCCGATGGAGTTTAGCCACCGCTGCTGCGGGAGCCGGGCTTATCGGCGCCTGCCGCGGGCGCGCCGCGGGACCTCGGCCTCGTCAAGCCGCCGCCGTTCCTCCTCGGTGGGCGCCCCGCCGCCGAGCGCGGCCGGCATCCACCAGGCGCCCGGCTCCGGTTTCAGCGGGAAGTCCGCGACGCCGGCGTCGATCCCCGCCTGCAGGGCGCTCCGCAGGGCCTCGGTGGCCGCCGGGACGTCCAGTCCGGGGCCTAGGAAGAAGGGTTCGCCCACGTGCACCCGCACCGGCGCCCGCCAGGCCCGGAGCGGGGAGAAGCCGTGGTGCCGGGTCATGATCCGGTGCGCGCCCCAGACCGAGACCGGGATGAGGGGGACGCCCGCCTCGGCCGCCATCCGCACGGCGCCGGTCCGGCATTCCCGGACCTGGAAGCTGCGGCTCACGCCGGCCTCGGGCAGGATCGCGACGTACTCGCCGTCGCGGAGTTTCTGCACGGCGGCGTCGTAGGCATGGGCGCCGGTGTCATAGCCGACGACGACGTGCCCGGCGGCGCTGACGGCGGGACCGGCGAACCAGTGGTCGGCCGCGGCCTGCGTGATCAGGAAGCGCATCTGGGCGCGATTGTGCCACCAGAGCAGCAGCTCGGCGAAGGCAAAATCGAGGTAGCCGAAATGCGTGATCGCGACGACGGCGCCCGCGCCGGGGGTGGCCCGCCGCGAGGCGCCGCGGAGGCCGCCGCGGGGACCGTGGTCGGGGCCGTGGTCCGGGGCCGCCGCGCGAAGGTGTTCGGCGCCGGTGACGATGACGCGGATCCGGAACAGCCAGCGCAGCGCCTGGCCGGTGCGGACGATCACGCGGTAGAAGCGGTCGCTGGGCGCCGGCCGCCAGCTCACCTCAAACCCCCGCATCTCAGTGGCCCGCAGGCCGGCGGGGCGGCCAGGGGATAAAGCCGGAGGTGGATTCGACGTATTCCTTGTACCCGGGACGGGCGGACATGGCCTTCTCGGTCAGCGGTTTGCCGGTCTTGCCGGCCAGGGTCCAGATCATCAGGGCGGGGGAGAGTACGGTCAGCACGCCGGGCCAGGAGTCCGCCGCCACCAAAAACAGCCCGGCCCAGACGGCGGCGTCGCCAAAGTAGTTCGGGTGCCGGGTGTAGCGCCAGAGTCCGGTATTCAGGACGGTGCCGCGTTTGGCCGGGTCGGCTTTGAACCGGGCCAGCTGCCAGTCTCCGACGGTTTCGAAGACAAAGCCGAGAACCCACAGCAGCACCCCGAGCAGCGCCAGCCAGCCGAGCGGGCCGGTACTGAACATGCCCACCTGGATGGTGAGTGAGACGAAGAACATCACGATGCCTTGCGGCAGGTACACGCGCCGCAACGCATAGATGTCGCGGGATCCGGGCGCCGAGGAGAGCATGTCCACATAGCGCGGATCCTCGTGGCCGCCGCGGGCCCGGATACCGATGTGGACGGCCAGCCTGATGCCCCAGACGGCCACCAGGGCCAGCAGCAGCAGCCGCCTGCCGGCGTCGCCGTGGCCGGCCGACAGTGCCCAGGAGACCGCGGCCGCCACCACAAAGCCCAGCCCCCAGACCGTGTCGATGACCGAGTGCCGGCTCTGGCGCACGGCGACGGCGAACGTCACGGCCAGCAGCGCCACCAGTCCCAGGGCCACCCACGGCAGGCTGGCAAGGAAGGCGTCCCATGGGAAGGCGGCCATCACAGCACCACCGGGAGGGTGGCGGCGGCCGGAAGGACCTGGCGGAGCGTGTCCGTGCCGGGCAGTTCGGCGCCGGCGGTGCTGGCGAAGGCATCCAGGACGAAGCCGTTGGCGAGGGAGTTCCAGAGCCGGACCCGGCGGAACATAAAGTGCCCGGCGCCGGTCAGCGAGACGTAGTCCACCGAGGCCGCGATACCTTCGGCGCGGCGCGCGTAGGCCAGTGAGTTCTTCGGGCTGGTCCAGCGGTCCTCGCTGCCGTGCACGATCAGGACCCGGCGCCCGGCGAGCGGCTCCACCGGGGTGGCGCCGTTCAGCCACGGTGCCAGCGCGACGACGGCCTCCACCTGCGGGTGGTCCGCGACGCAGAGCGCGGTGAGGCCGCCCATCGAGTGGCCCAGCAGGAAGATGGGGACGCCCGGGTGTTCGCTGCTGATCTGGGCCAGCGCCCAGCGGGCATCCTGTACCGGCGACATCTCGGGCCCGTTCCAGCCCCGGTAGCGGTTGCGCAGGGTCCACACCGCCAGGCCGTGCGGGCCGCCCTGGTTCCGCAATGACTGGGCAAAGGGCAACATCCGCGCCGGGCTCAGATGCCGGGCCTGGACCGCCTCGAAGCTGTCCGAGCGTCCGCCGTGCAGCACCAGGGCGACGCCGCGGGTCTGCCCGGCGGCGTCGGCGATGCTCAGTTCGGCCCGGGCCGCAGGGCCGGCTCCGGCTGCCCCGTGCTCCCGGTCGTCAGTCTTGCGTCTGGCCACGGCTGGTGTCCTCCACATCGTTTTGTCCCTGCAATTACCAACAATAAGTCGGCCGCCGGCGTTCCCGGCAGCGATTCCGCCGGCCGTGTTTTCCGTAAGAAATTCGGAGCGGTGCCCGGGATGGATGGGAACCCTTGACTCACCCTTGGCGGAGGAGTAGGCCTGTGCTCGTAAGCCTCAGGACGCCATGCCGGCTGGGAGCACGAATCACCGTCCGGGTCGGAAATCACGACGAAATCGACGGTACAGAAAATGAACGGAACCGAGTTCGATAGTCTGCGCGAGCAAGTCCGCGGGCAGGTCATCACGTCCGGCGATTCGGACTACGACGAGGCGCGGACGGTGCAGAACGGGATGATTGACAAGCGGCCGGCCGCCGTGGTCCGTGTCTCCCAGGTGGCAGACGTCATTGCTGGCGTCAACTTCGCCCGGGACAACGGCCTCGACCTGGCCGTCCGCGGCGGAGGCCACAGCGGGCCCGGTTTCGGTACGGCGGATGGCGCGGTGGTCATCGACTTCACCCGCACCCGCGGTGTGCGGGTGGATCCGGCCGGCAAGACGGCCAGAACTGAGGCAGGCGCTACGTGGGCGGACTTCAACCACGCCACCCATGCCTTCGGACTGGCGACCACGGGCGGGATCGTCGGCTCGACCGGGGTTTCGGGGCTGACCCTTGGCGGCGGAATCGGCTACCTTGACCGGAAATACGGACTGAGCTGCGACAACCTGCTCTCGGCCGATGTTGTCACCGCCGAGGGCAAGTTCCTCACGGCCAGTGAAAGCGAGAACGAGGACCTTTTCTGGGCGCTGCGCGGCGGCGGCGGGAACTTCGGCGTCGTGACCTCCCTGGAATTCCGCCTGCACCCCGTGGACATGGTCCACGCCGGCATCATCATCTACCCTGCGGAGCACGCCGAAACGGTTGCGAAGTTTTATCGCGAGCACATGGCGGCAGCGCCTGAAGAATTCGGCGCTTTCCTGGCCTTCCACCAGGGACCGCCAGTTCCGTTCCTCCCGGAGGAGTGGCACGGGAAGCCCGTCTGCATTGTCGTGGGCATGTGGACCGGCAACCCGGCCGAAGGGGACGCACGCTGGCAGCCATTCCTCGGCGCCGCGCCGGTGGCGGGGTCCATGGTGGGCCCGATGCCCTACCCGGCATTGAACTCGGCGTTTGACGGAATGTATCCGAAGGGCCTCCTGGCCTACTGGAAGGCGGCCTTCCTCACCGAACTCAACGACGGGGCAATCAACGCCCACCTTGAGTACGGCCGCCGGGTTCCCAGCCTGCAGACCGCGGTGCACATTTACCCGATCGACGGGGCGGTGCACCGGGTGGGGGTCACGGACACGGCGTTTCCAAACCGGACCGCCAAGTTCTCCCCGGTCATAGCCTGCCACTGGGAGGATCCCCGGGACAGCGAGGCGAACATCGCCTGGGTGCGGGACTACGCGGCGGCCCTGCAGCCCTTCTCCGAGACCGCGGGCTACATCAACTTCATGGACGGCGACGACATGAGCCGGGTCGGGGAGAACTACGGAGCCAACTACCGGCGGCTGCGTGAGGTCAAAGCGACGTACGATCCGCAGAACCTCTTCCATGTGAACCAGAACATCGTTCCCGCTTAAGGGGGAAGGCGCCCGCGCGGCGCGCCGAGGGCCGCCCCGCGGGCCGGGTGGGACTGCCGGGGAAGACACCGTAAAGTCTTCGGCATGAGGTTGAACTGCTGATGGGCGCCGGACATTCACACACCACCCAGGGGCACCACGAAGTGACGCCCCGGGCGCTCGCCGCACGGAAGAAGGCCAACTGGATCCTGGCCGCCGTCCTGGTCCCGCTGACGCTGCTGACCATCACGGCGATGGTGCTGCTGTGGCCCTCGGGCAGCAAGGACGGCATCAAGCTGTCCAGCCCCTACGCGGCCGCCCCGGGCGTCACCTTCGACACCGGCAAGATCCAGCGCGTCGTCGTCGGCAGCTGCATGGACGGCACGGCGCAACAGGGTGCCCAGCCGGGTGCGCAGCCGGGCTCGCAACCGCAGCCCGGCGCCGGGCAGGGCTCGCAGTGCACCTTCGCCTACACCGAGCCGGACAAGGGCGGAAACCCGGTCAAGGTGGTGATCAACCCCGACATCGCCAAGTCCCACGGCGTCAAGGTCGGCGACAATATCCGCTACCTGAACCTCTCCAAGGCGCCGGGCGCCGCCGACGCCCAGGGGACACCCGCCTACGTGTTCGTTGACTTCGTCCGGACCCTGCCGATCATCCTGCTTGCGGTCCTCTACGCCGTTGTGGTGATTGCGGTGGCCCGCTGGCGCGGGCTGCGCGCCCTCATTGGCCTGGCCGGCGCCTACGCCGTGCTCGTCTCCTTTATGCTTCCGGGCCTGGTGGAAGGTAAACCGCCGCTGCTGCTGGCGCTGGTCGGATCCACAGTGATCATGATCGGCGTGCTGTACTTCGCGCACGGCTTCACCGCCCGGACCTCGACGGCGCTGCTGGGCACGATGTTCGGCCTGGGCATCACCGCCGCGCTCGCTGCCTGGGCCACCGATGCGGCGAACCTGGCCGGCGTCGGCAACCACGACGCCGCCACCCTCGCCAACGTCTCGGACCACATCTCCATCTCGGGGATCATCCTGTGCGGGCTGATCATCTCCGGCCTCGGTGTCCTCAACGACGTCACCATCACCCAGTCCTCCGCGGTGTGGGAACTTTGGGAACTTGCCCCCGGGACGTCCGCGCGTAAGCTGTTCGCCTCGGCCATGCGGATCGGCCGGGACCACATCGCCTCCACCGTCTACACGATCGCGTTCGCCTACGCCGGGGCGGCGCTGCCCATCCTGATCATCGTGATGCTCTACGAACGCCCGCTGGGGGACGCGCTCACCAGCGCCGAACTCTCCGAGGAAGTCATCCGCACCCTGGTCGGCTCCATCGGGCTGGTGCTGGCGATTCCGGTCACCACCCTGATCGCCGTGCTCGTCGTCAAGGCCACCGGACTCCGGGGGACCGCGGCCACGGCGGACGACGTCGTCCGGCCCGCCGGCGGCCTGAACGGTAGCAGCCGCGCGGCCGCAGCAGGCCTGTCGGACCGCGGACCGTCCGACGGCGGCAGCGGCGACCGTGGTACGTCCGACGGCGCCGACCCGGAGCCGGAGACGCGCCGCGGCCGCCGCGCGGCCGTGTCCGGCTGAGCGGACCTCAAGGCGCGTCCGGACCGGCGCGGTTTCCACATAGCCGGAGCGGGACCGGGCCGATTTGCCCGGCTTTGAGACAATGGTCGGGTGACTGTTGTAGCAACGCCTCCCGCCCCCAAGCTGGAACTGCCGCCCCTGAAGCTGGGCCCCCTCACGGTGGACACCCCCGTGATCCTGGCCCCGATGGCGGGCATCACCAACTCCGCCTTCCGCAGGCTGTGCCGTGAATACGGCGGCGGCCTGTACGTCGCGGAGATGGTCACCTCCCGCGCCCTGGTGGAACGCACACCCGAATCACTGCGGATCATCTCGCACGACGAGGATGAGAAGGTCCGTTCGGTGCAGCTCTACGGTGTGGACCCGGTGACGGTGGGCCAGGCCGTCCGGATGCTGGTCGAGGAGGACCGCGCGGACCACATCGACCTCAACTTCGGCTGCCCGGTTCCCAAGGTGACGCGGCGCGGCGGCGGCTCGGCGCTGCCGTGGAAGACCGACCTCTTCACCTCGATCGTCCAGACGGCGGTCAAGGAAGCGTCCAAGGGAAACATTCCGCTGACCATCAAGATGCGCAAGGGCATCGACGATGACCACCTCACCTACCTCGACGCCGGGCGGATCGCCCGCGACTCCGGCGTCGCCGCCGTCGCACTGCACGGCCGCACCGCCGCGCAGTTCTACTCCGGCCAGGCCGACTGGTCCGCCATCGCCCGGCTGCGCGAAGCCCTCCCGGACATCCCGGTGCTCGGCAACGGGGACATCTGGTCCGCCGAGGATGCCGTGCGGATGGTCCGCGAAACCGGCGTCGACGGCGTGGTGGTGGGTCGCGGCTGCCAGGGCCGGCCCTGGCTGTTCGGCGACCTGATGGCCGCCTTCGAGGGCAGCGATGTCCGGCACAAGCCGAGCCTTGGGCAGGTGGCCGAAGGCGTCTACCGCCATGCCGAGCTGATGGTGGAAACTTTCGGCAACGATGAGGGCAAGGCCCTCCGGGAGATCCGCAAGCACATGGCCTGGTACTTCAAGGGCTATGTGGTCGGCAGCGAACTGCGGACCAAACTTGCCCTGGTCACCAGCCTCGAAGTGCTCCGTGCGACGCTGGACCAGCTGGACCTCGACTCGCCGTATCCCGGCGTCGACGCCGAAGGCCCCCGCGGCCGCGCCGGCTCGCCCAAGAAGCCCGCCCTGCCCAAGGACTGGCTGCTGGACCGCAGCATGGACGCCGAGCAGTCACGCGAGATCTGCCACGCGGAACTGGACGTCTCCGGTGGCTGAAACCAGGACGACGGCGCCCGTGCTGGACGGCTACGTGGACCGGGACTGCGCCCGCTGGGTGGAGGAACCGCCCAAAAGCACCTACCGCTCCGACTTCGAACGCGACCGTGCCCGCGTGCTGCACTCCTCGGCGCTGCGCCGGCTCGGCGCCAAGACCCAGGTGGTCGCCCCGGACACGGACGACTTCGTCCGCACACGGCTGACCCACAGCCTCGAGGTCGCCCAGGTGGGCCGCGAGCTCGGCCGCGCCCTGGGCTGCGATCCGGACGTGGTGGATACCGCCTGCCTCAGCCACGACCTGGGCCACCCACCCTTCGGCCACAACGGCGAGTCGGCCCTGAACGAGGTAGCGCATGCGATCGGCGGCTTCGAGGGCAACGCCCAGACCCTGCGCCTCCTGACCCGGCTGGAGCCCAAGGTCCTGGCCCCGGACGGCCGCCCCGCCGGCCTTAACCTGACCCGCGCCAGCCTCGACGCCGCCGCCAAGTACCCGTGGTCGGCGGAGAACGCCCCGGTGATCCACGGCCAGCGCACCAGCAAGTTCGGCGCCTACCAGGACGACCTGCCCATTTTCGACTGGATCCGCGAAGGCGCCCCCGAGCGCCGCTCCTGCCTCGAAGCTCAGGTCATGGACCTCGCGGACGACATCTCCTACTCGGTGCACGACGTCGAGGACGCGATCGTCGCCGGTCACTTCCAGCTGCGCTGGATGGACAACCCCGACCACCGCGCCCGGGTGGTGGGCTACGCCAAGCAGTGGTACCTGCCGCACAACGACCCGGCCGCCATCGACGCCGCCCTGGCTCGGCTGGAGGCCACCAGTGTGTGGGTCCGCGAGGCCGACGGCAGCCGCAAGGCCATGGCGGCCCTGAAAGACATGACCAGCCAGCTGATCGGCCGGTTCTGCCAGAGCGCGCTGGAGACCACCCGGGCCGTCTATGGCCCTGAGAACCTCACCCGTTACAACGCCGAACTCATCGTCCCGGACGAGACCGTGATGGAGATCGCCGTGATGAAGGGCCTGGCCACCACGTTTGTGATGACCACCGAACACCGGCAGCCGATCTACGAACGCCAGCGCGAGGTCCTGCACGCGCTGGTGACAGCGCTTAACGCCACCGGCGACCGCCACCTGGAGCCGATGTTCGCCGCCGACTGGCGCTCCGCGGCGGACGATTCCGCCCGGCTGCGGGTTGTCATCGACCAGGTCGCGTCGCTGACGGACGGCTCCGCGCTGGCCATGTACGAACGGCTCGTCGGCAGCCTGCCTTCGCTGTGGTGACGGCGTCGGTGACGGGTGCCATAGGCCGCCATCCAGCGTCGTACGCGGGTACTAGGATGGCTCCGTGGCCGGCCTGATTAAACGTGAAGACATCGACGAAGTGCGCCAGCGCACCGACATCAAGGAAGTCGTCGACGGCTACGTGACCCTCAAGGGCGCCGGGCTGGGATCCTTCAAGGGCCTGTGCCCCTTCCACGACGAGCGCTCGCCCTCGTTCACCGTGCGGCCCCAGGTGGGCCGCTACCACTGCTTCGGCTGCGGCGAGGACGGCGACGTCATTTCCTTCGTGCAGAAGCTGGACCACACCACCTTCCACGAAGCGGTGGAGAAGCTCGCGGCCCGGATCGGCTACGAACTGCGCTACGAGGACGGCGGCTCGGGCCCCAACCGCGAGGAGATCGGCCGCCGCCAACGCCTGCTCGACGCGCACAAGATCGCGGACGAGTACTTCCGCGCCCAGCTCCTGACCCCGGGCGCCACCGAGGGTCGGAACTTCCTCTACGGCCGCGGCTTCGACCGGGCAGCGGCGGAACAGTTCGGCGTCGGCTACGCCCCGCAGGGCTGGGACTCGCTGCTCAAACACCTCCGCGGCCGTGGCTACACCGACCCGGAGCTCAAACTCACCGGCATGTTTTCCGAAGGCGGCCGGGGGATCTACGACCGGTTCCGTGGCCGCCTGATCTGGCCCATCCGCGACATCGCCGGCGACACCATCGGCTTCGGCGCCCGCAAGCTCTACGAGGACGACCAGGGCCCCAAGTACCTGAACACCCCGGAGACCGCGCTCTACAAGAAGTCCCAGGTGCTCTACGGTATCGACCTCGCCAAGCGCAACATCGCCAAGGAACGCCAGCTGGTGGTGGTGGAAGGCTACACCGACGTGATGGCCTGCCACCTGGCCGGCGTGACGACGGCGGTCGCCACTTGCGGTACGGCGTTCGGCACGGACCACATCAAGATCGCCCGCCGGCTGCTCTCCGACGACGGCAGCGGGGGAGAGGTAATCTTCACCTTCGACGGCGACGCCGCGGGCCAGAAGGCGGCCCTGCGCGCCTTTGAAGAGGACCAGCGCTTCGTGGCGCAGACCTACGTTGCCGTCGAACCCGGCGGAGCCGACCCCTGCGAGCTGCGCCAGGCCAAGGGCGACTCGGCGGTCCGGGACCTGATCGGCACCCGCCGGCCGCTGTTCGAATTCGCCATCCGTGCCACCCTGCGGCGGCACAACCTGGACACCGTCGAAGGCCGGATCGCCGCGCTGCGCGAATCGGCCCCCGTGGTGGCGCAAATCCGCGACGCCGGCATCCGGCCTGCCTACGCGCGGGAACTCGCCGGCTGGCTGGGCATGCCGGTCGAGGAAGTCAGCCGCGCGGTCGGCGCGGCCGCCAAGCGCCTTGCCCAGGGCCCGGCCGGAGGCGCCGCACAAGGCTACAACCAGAACCCCGCCCAGAACCCGGGCCGGGCCGCCGGACCGGGCCACGGGGCTGGTCCCGGGTCCGCCCCCGGCGTGGCGCCCCTGCCGCCGTCGGCCACGCTGCCGGCGTTCAACCGGCCGGACCCGCGTGACCCGGTGGCCGCGATGGAACGCCAGGCGCTCGAAGTCGTGCTGCAGGAACCCGCGATCCTTGAAGGGGCCACCTGGCAGCGCTTCGCCGAGGCCCGGTTCTCCACCCCGGCCTACCTCGCCATCCATGAGGCCATCCGGGCCACCGGACAGGGTGCCATCGGCGACCCTGCGCGATGGGTGGAGCAGTTGCTGCAGGAAGTCCCCGAGCCGCTGCGGCCGCTCGTGTCCGAACTCGCCGTCGTGCCCCTGCCGGCCAGCACCGCCGAAGCCGTGCAGCGCTACTGCCGCGACATCCTGGCCCGGCTGTTCGAACTGCAGATCACCCGCGTCAAGGCGGACAAGATGGGCCAGCTGCAGCGCTTGGACGCCGCGGCGGACCCCGAGGAGTTCCAGCGGCTCAACCGTGAACTCATGGAACTGGAGATGCAGCGGCGCTCGCTCCGGATGGACTCCTGAGACTGCCGCACGGTGCTCCGCCGGGGGCCAATTTCACTTCCCGGCGCGGTGTTTGCTAGGCTTGTATCCGCTTCATTCCTCCTTAGCTCAATTGGCAGAGCATTCGACTGTTAATCGAAGGGTTGCTGGTTCAAGTCCAGCAGGCGGAGCGCACAGTCCCCGTTCCAGGTCACCGGGACGGGGACTTTGTGTATACCCGGCGGGGGTATCGGGGGATGCGGGCGCCGCCGATTTCCTTAGCGCCAACACCTTTGCTAATGTCATACCTGCTTCATTCCTCCTTCGCTCAATTGGCAGAGCATTCGACTGTTACTCGAAGGGTTGCTGGTTCAAGTCCAGCAGGAGGAGCGCACAGTCCCCGTTCCGGGTCACCGGGACGGGGACTTTTTGTATACCCGGCGGGGGTATCGGTGGATGCGGGCGCCGCCGATTTCCTTAGCGCCAAAACCTTTGCTAATGTCATACCTGCTTCATTCCTCCTTAGCTCAATTGGCAGAGCATTCGACTGTTAATCGAAGGGTTGCTGGTTCAAGTCCAGCAGGAGGAGCGGACAGGCCCCGCGGCCGGTAATTTACCGGCGGCGGGGCCTTTTTTCTTGCCGGGGATGACATCCGCTAGACGAAGAACATCTCGACCTGCAGGAAGCGCTCTGCCTCCGCCACCGCCGCCCGGAAGGCCTCGTCCTCGGTGGGGGACTGCCGGGGCTCCCGCGGGTGCCACTCGTGCGCCGAGGAGTGCACACGGGTGAAGCCGCCGCGCGGAGGGGCGTAGAAGATGCCAAAGCGCTGCACCGGCCATTCCGCGGAGGTCTCGGGGGCAACCAGGAGCGCCGAGTCGTAGGCGGGGTTGTACCACTGGGCGATCGGCCGGCGCCGGTCCTCGGTGAACAGCCCGGCCGCGAAGAGTGCCGCCGACTGAGGACTGGTCTGGGAGCACAGCCGCTCCCACCACAGGGGCAGAATGCCGTCGTCGCACCGCTGCCATGTGGCCGGAAGGGGAGGAGGGTCCTGCCAGTCAGGCACAGAACAACTTTATCGCCCGCCGTCGGCCGCGAATAGGGGAGCACGGCCGTGCAGCCCGGGCCCGGCCCCCCACGCCGGGCATGCCCATTGGTCGTGCCGGCGGGTGGACATATGCCTGATATGTCCATTCCGGGCTGCGGGGGCTGGGCATGTCCCAGGGGGCCTGTTCGGTTTATGCGCCCACCAACGGGCATGCCCATCGGTCGTGCCGGCGGGTGGACATATGCCTGATATGTCCATTCCTGGCTGCGGGGGCTGGGCATGTCCCAGGGGGCCTGTTCTGTTTATGCGCCCACCAACGGGCATGCCCATCGGTCGTGCCGGCGGGTGGACATATGCCTGATATGTCCAT